>JBOGMU010000203.1:0-2918 GCA_050746865.1 Candidatus Acidiferrales bacterium | reverse complement strand
AACGAAGGGTGCCTATAGCCAGAATCAGTTTGGAGGCACCATCGGCGGGCCAATCAAGCACAATCGGCTTTTCTTTTTTGGTGACTACCAGGGCACCAGGGAAACAACGGGCGTCATCGATACTGTCAACGTTCTGTCGGATGGCACTGTGGCTAACACGTCGAACGAGCTGGCCGGCAATTTGCTTGACCGGACTGGGGCAACGGCGAATCCATACAATGATTTCTACGGATCCGTATCAACCGGTACCTGGGCGAATACGCTTTCTAGCCGCTTGGGCTACACCGTAACATCGGGAGAGCCTTACTACTTCGACGCGACTCAGGACATCCCCGGCACAAAAACGCCGTATCCGGGGCCGTGTACTTCCTCCGCGCAGTGCGTATTCCCGAATGCAATCATTCCCAAAAGTGCGTGGGCGGCGCCCGCTGTTGGCTTGCTTAAGTACGTGCCGGCCGCGAACGGCGTGCAGAATGGTTTGCCGATTTTCCAAACCACCTCCGCAAAAAGCACGTTGAAGGACAACAAGGGGAGCGCCCGAATCGATGCGACCACGGGAATTGGCCAGCTCTCTTTCTACTATTTCTTGGACAACTCCAGTACGCTCGATCCGTATGCTGGCGGAAATCTGCCGGGTTTTGCTGGACAGACTCCGGCGCGTGCGCAGCAGTACAATTTCGGAGATGTAAAAACCTTCGGCGGGAACCAACTCAATGACTTTAAGTTGAACTATACCCGCGCGGCCAGCACGCGCAACAAGGCGATCGGCGGGATCGGACCAAGCTACGCTTCATTGGGTTTTGTCGCGGGGGGCAATGGACTCGTCGCCTCGAATCCGACGTACGCGGGAGTTCCGCAGTTCAGTACGAATGGGTTTTCTGGTGGCGAGGTGGGCTCACAAGTCGGCCAGATCGATAACACGTTCCAACTCAGTGACGCATATTCGATTATCAGGGGAAATCACCAGATTAAGTTCGGCGGCGAAGGTAACTACGTGCAGATCACCGAACGCCGTGTAGAACAGCCCAACGGCAATTTCAGTTTCGACGGCAGTGAAACTGGCGACGACTTGGCAGATTACCTGATTGGTGCCGTCGACAGCTTTACTCAAGCAAGCAATCAGGTACTGGACTCCCGTGCGTGGTATTACGGCGTGTTTGCGCAGGACACGTGGCGCATCAAGCCGAGCTTGACGCTGAACTATGGCCTTCGCCAGGACGTAAGCACCTTCTGGTATGACACGCAGAACAAGATCCAGGCGATCGTGCCCGGACTTTCATCGCAAGTCTATCCAGGGTCGCCAACCGGGTGGGTCTTTCCCGGTGACCCGGGTGTTCCTCGGACGCTTGCGCCGACGCGATATAACAATTTTGCTCCTCGCGTTTCGTTCGCGTACTCTCCTAATTTCACGGATGGAATGCTCGGCAAGGTCTTCGGTTCTTCGGGCCACACGGCGATTCGCGGAGCTTGGGGCATGTTCTACACGGTCGTCGACGACGGCACGCTTTTCACGGAAGTCGCCGACGCCCCGTTCGGCTTGTACTGGCAAGTCCCGAGCGTTCAGTTTGCGACTCCCTGGGTCTCAATGGGGGGCCAGGTTTACGGACAGCACTTCCCGTTTACGATTCCGCCGGTTGGAGACAAGAATATCGACTGGTCGTTCTTCGAACCCATTTCAAGCTCCCCTGGCGTCAGCATCAACAACCGCCTTCCTTACACAGAAGAGTACAATCTCACGATCGAACGCCAAATCGGTCCGAACACAACGGCAACGGTTGCGTACGTAGGATCGAGCGGCCATCGTCTCGCATCTGCGGTTGAAGCGAATCCGGGAATTCCTTCTATTTGCACCTACCTCAGCAATGCGGCGAACGTCCAGCCGGGAACGGAAACCTGCGGTCACGATAAGGAAAATGACGTATTCACGCTGCCGAACTCAAGCGGAATCAAGTGCGATTCGAATTCCCCTGCTGGATTCCCTTGCGTTTTCGGAACCCGCCTGCCGATGGGAATCCACTTCGGAGGAGGCGACCAATATTATTCGACGGTCGGAAGCTCGAATTACAATTCGCTCCAAGCCACA
This sequence comes from Candidatus Acidiferrales bacterium, assembly GCA_050746865.1. Classification (GTDB taxonomy): domain Bacteria; phylum Acidobacteriota; class Terriglobia; order Acidiferrales; family UBA7541; genus Palsa-295. Next base: position 835 of record JBOGMU010000203.1, on the reverse strand, counting down.
CTGCGCCACACAGGGAGACGGTATTCGTTCCTTGCGGCCTACACGTGGTCAAAGTCGATGGACACCGGCTCGTCGCTCGGAGGCGCACTCGATCCTCTGCCGAATCCTTCGCCTGCGGTACCCAACCCATTTCCCTCGGCTTTGTTCTCGCCGCAGCCGGAGACTGTCACAACGTTCGGAACGCCAGATTATAAGTACTATTGGTCGCTCTCGAGCTTCGACCTACCACAAAACTTTGTAGTGAGTTACAGCTATAACTTGCCGTTCGACAAATTGACTAGCCGGTTCTCCCGCCTCACGCATGATTGGGTGATTGCCGGTACAACGCGTTTTGCGACGGGTACACCCGTTGGCGTCAGCTATTCGACCGATAACTCGTACCTGGGCACATTTGGCGTAGATGTACCCAATTTCAACGGCGGAGATCTCAAACACTTGGATCCACGCACGAACGGAGGGTTCTGGATCAACTGTCCGAAGGCCTCGAAAACCTGTGCCAATGGGGTTTACAGCGCCGAACTGCCTGGACAGATCGGCAATGCGATGCGCGACTTCATTATCGGTCCGGGATGGAACAATACGGATGTCAGCCTGGCGAAGAGCATCGCGATCACCGGTGAGCGTCAGGTGCAAATCCGAATCGACGCATTCAATGTGTTCAACCATACACAGTTCAACAACCCGTCGGGAAGCTTCACCTCGGGAAATTTCTTCAAGGTGACGAGCGCTCACCCGGGCCGCATCGCTCAGTTAGGTGTAAAGTTCATCTTCTGACGTAATGCGCAAACCCATCGCAATTGCTTTGCTGATTCTGGGCGGCTCGGCTCTCATAGCC
>JBOGMU010000202.1:0-25257 GCA_050746865.1 Candidatus Acidiferrales bacterium | reverse complement strand
ATGTTCGGCCGCGCCATGAACGAAACGCTTGGCAAATGGCATTTCTGGCTCACCTTTATCGGCGTGTATTGCATCTTCGCCCCAATGCACTTCCTCGGCACTGCCGGCGGCATCCGCCGCTACGCCGATGACACGGGCGCAGCCTACCTCATCGGCCTCCAGCCGCTGCATCTCTTCATGACGATCGCAGCCCTGAGCACCGCAGCCGTTCAGCTCATCTTTTTCTGGAATTTTTTCGTCAGCATGAAAAGGGGCGCGCTCGCCTCCGCAAACCCCTGGGACGCCACCACTCTCGAATGGACCGTCTCATCGCCGCCACCACCCGATAATTTCGGCGGCGCCAAAATCACCGTTTACCGCGGCCCCTACGAATACAGCGTCCCCGGCGCCCCCACCGACTTCACACCCCAAAACCTCCCGCCCAGCGCGTAATGGTCTTGCTTAGTACCGTAAGCAGCAATCAATTGGTTTTATATTTGATTGCCGACCTTGTGTATAAGGCCTCCGAACCGAGACTCGCGCCCGCACTGATCGGGCAGGAACTGCCGGGCCGTTTTATGGCCCCGGAGACGTAATTCCAGACGGGCAGGGCGGCGTTCTGGCAGACTGGTCAAATTACCAAGAGAATAACGGAGCAGCCCTCACCTTAGCTGATATTTCCAGCAGCGGAATCACGCAGCGAGATTACTCAAACCTTTACGGCGAGTTGTTCGCCCCGAACGTGGGCGCTCGCTCCGGTGACGCCGATCTCATACTCGGCGACAACAACACCGCGTTCGTAACTGACGGCGCTCACGTCGCCGCCTTCACCACCAACGGCCTCTTCCAGCTCTGGAACTATACCACCAACGGCGGCACCCTCAGTCTCATCGCGGCGAGCCCAAACGGTGGCGCCACGATCAACGATACCGAGCAGGGCGTGATCCAACTCAATTCATACGGCTACGGATCCCCTGAAGGCCTTGACCTGCAGGGTGCCATGCCCTACGCAATGCTTGTACCTGCATACAGCACACTTGATCCGAGTCTAGGTCTTTGGGCCGCTGCGAGTCCCAGCGCCGCCCTTAGCTTCGTCGTCGGCCCAACACTGCCCATTGCCAGCGAAATATATGCTGAGCCCGCCGCGGGTCCCGAAGCGCAGCGATCTGCAATAACGGTTCCATCTTCCCTTAGCTACGACCTAGGTGCCAGGAAAGATTTTGACGGATATGAAGACCTCTGGTGCGGAGGGAAACTCGTCGTTGGCTACGCCACTCAGGGATACATGTACTGCGCCGCAGTAAGACCCCTTGACAAGAATCGACAGACGATCAACAACCAACATTTGCGCATATGGGAGACTATCCAGGTCGTCGCCAGCACTCTACCCCCCACGTTTCCCCTAGCGACAAGCCAGGGGCGCGGCGTTGCCCCTGACTCTAGCGGAACTTTTATCGACCATGTCGGACTCATCCAGCCCGACACGAACCCGCCTCTGCAGGCAGGCAACTTTCTAAAGGTTAAGCAGTTTCTTACGCTTACCAATAAGCTGAAATCCTATAACAATCTTAGAATTAACTGCCACAACTTACAGTGGAATTTCGATACCGTCACTGACGTAACGAGGACACCAAATGCGTCATGCCAATAGAATCGCGGTTGCTGTCTTGTTTCTTGTGCCGTTGTGTGCTTCGTGGAGCGGTGGTTCGCGCCCGCAAGTGTCGAAAACCGATCTCATATTAGACAAACTGACCCAGCAGGTGAAGAATTATAAAGATTGGGGCGATTTTCCCATTATGCTAGGCCACTTGGCCCAGAAATACGAACTGCCGATGGGCATCGATCTGGAAAGCTCGCCGAAAGTTAAACTTACCTCCGTGCAATTATCGCGGGGGACCGTTGCAGGCCTGCTAACCACGCTCGTATCAAAGGAGCCTGACTTCGACTGGACCCAGGTGAACGGAGTGATTAATGTAACTCCGCGGCACCTTGCGGACAGCATACTCGACGTCCGGATCGGTCACTTTCGCGTGAAAAACGCTACCCCATTTGAGATCCACGACGCAATTGTCGCTCTGCCTGAAGTAAAAGTATGGCTCGAACAAAAACACGTCACAGAGGCAACAGGCTGGGGCGGATCGTTCTTGTCCTTGCCACGTGCCTCAGCCAATTTGCATGATGTCACCTTACGAGACATCCTGAACACTATTGTTAAATCTGGTCTGAGCTCTTGGACGATCACCCGATCGGGGCAAAACGAGCAACACGTGAGCATTTCGGTCGGCTAACACCGCAGCACTAACGCAAGGAGCGCCAAACCAAACGGTCAACATAGTAATAGACAACTCCGGGAGCGCTCATGTTCATATTTATCAAAACCAGACGGACGAACAACACTACCTTTACTGCCCAACGTGCCTGCAGACAATTCCGTAAAAGGAACTGTTCGAGCAAGGCGGGATACTCATCGAGGAGAAGAACACGTGCGTAGCACTGGCCGAGTCATCTGCTGGATGTTCTCCATCGCAGCTTTAGCACTCATCATCCTAACGTTCGTGCGAATCGGGCTTGAAGAGCACGCCCGCCGGGAAGGTGAGAAGCTGTTGGGGACCCTCGCGGCCCTACAGATTGGAGATCCCGCATTGCCACATATCGAAGCTATTGTCCGCCAACATCGAGGGCGCACAATCGACGCCGCATCCGACTTGTGCGAAAATGCCGAGACATGTTACGAGATTTATGCGGGGCCGCCGATAATCCTCGATAGATTCCTGCTAAGCCACGCTCGTATCCAAAGATGGACAGGCCTCCGGCCTTGGGATGTGGACGCGCTGCTGGAAATAACTGCCGGTAAGCTTAGCCGCTTGCGCGTCGCAGTCGGGGCCAGTACAGGAGAGGATAACGAAGTATTAGACGCGAGCACGACTCTCAGGACAGAAACCACATCTCCTTCGTACGATGCGTCTTACCACGTACGGAAAGGATATTCACAGGCCTTTCGGATCAACATCACGCCGACGGCGACGTCAGACGAGAAAAAAAGGGCCTTCGATTTCGATCTCTCCTGTGCCACTACATACTCGGGGTGCCGAAGAGTCTGCGAGTTAGTTCCGTCTGCTTGGCGGGAATACCAGCAGAAGCCTACGACTCGCAACATTACCGCGGCCGCGACAGACGAAGACAATCCGTTATGCGCAAAACGGTAATTTAGCCAAAGCAGACTGAGCATAAAAAAACTGCGAAATTTTTACATCTTCTTGCTTTCAAAAATCCGCCCGCAAGCCTCTCGATTCGCGCCGCTTGCAGGGCCCGAACAAAAAGTCCGATTTGCCAGGCATGATAAAATATAGCGGTGAAGTTGAAGGGATGACAACTCGGTCAAAGGCGGTCGCGGGAGGTAATCTAACTTCTGACCTCCGCCGTCCACGCTCCGAAATTCTAATCGAGAAGCCCCGATTAGAATCAACTCTAAGTCTTTTGTCTGCAACAGAATTCCCCATTCTAATCGAGAAAAAAGAGTGATTTTTTCAACATGAACGCCGAATGGGCGCCCGCCCCCGCGCTGGCCACGGAACCGATTGAGCCGGCCATTCCGCAACGCGTCTACCCGACGGGAATGATCCTGACGCTCGGCGCGATTTTAATGTTTTTTACGGCGCTCATCAGCGCCTTTGTGGTCCGAAAAGGGCTCTCAACGAGCCCTTTAGAGGGCCCAATTGGCCTTCCCTGGCGCTTGTTGAGCATTAACACAGCCCTGCTGGTAGCCAGTAGCATCACTCTCGAAGCCTCTCGCAAATTCTTCCGAGCAGGAGACGGTGCCAAATTCCGAACTTGGTGGTACATGGCAACCGCCCTTGGCGTGGCGTTTCTAATCGGCCAATTCGCCGCCTGGCGCGTTCTGGCCGGCCAAGGCACCTATCTAGCCTCAAACCCTAACGCCAGCTTTTTCTATCTCTTCACAGGCGCTCACGCCCTCCATTTATTAGGAGGCATCATCGGCCTGCTCGTCGTCCCGCTCAGACCCTTGCGGCGCTTAACGCAAAGCACGGCAACGCGAGTCGCCGCCATGTACTGGCACTTTTTAACATTCGTCTGGGCCGGAATTTTCTTGTTGCTGATTTTCACGAAATGAAGGAGAAAAGAGCGAGAGAAATCGCATGAAAAAATTCGCGATCATCGCAGCCACCACCGTCGCCGTCCTGGCAATGATTGCGCCGCACGCCGCAGCGCAAGGATGCGCGATGTGCTACCAAAACGCAGCGGCAAGCGGTGCAAAAGGACAAGCAGCGCTGCGCCACGGAATTTTGATTTTGCTCATTCCGGCGCTGACCTTATTTGGAGGAATTATCGCGGCAATCTATCGCCGCGACAATTTGCCGCAGTAGGCGCGCAGCCAAGTCACGCGCAGCGCAATCGGGGCGCAGCGAGCATGTCGCCCCTACGGCACGAAGCACCAAGCCAGATATTAGGCGTGTTCGAGCTGCGTGAGACGGAACGGATCGCCGATATTTTCGTGCAAATCTACCCACAGCCGTTCCGGCTTCGAAAGAAACACTTCGACCACGCGCGGATCGAACTGCCGGCCGGAATAGCGCCGGATCTCATCGCGCGCAACGGAAATCGGCAGCGCCTTGCGGTATGGCCGGTCTGAAATCATCGCGTCCAGCGTGTCTGCAACCGCGAAAATTCTTGCACCCAGAGGAATCTGTTCACCTTTGAGCCCGCGCGGATAGCCCGATCCGTCATAGCATTCCTGGTGCGAGAGAACGATCTCCGCCGCTTCCTTCAAAAACGGAATTCTCTCAAGCACCGCAAATCCAATCTCGCAGTGCTTGCGCATGATCGCCCGTTCTTCATCGGTCAACGGCCCAGGTTTGCGGAGGATGCTGTCCGGCACGCCCATCTTTCCAATGTCATGCAAGAAGGCGCCGCGAGCGATATGCCGCAGCAGTCCCTTATCGACGCCCATCGCCTTCGCGATCGTAATCGTGAACGCCGTCACGCGCTGGCAGTGGCCTTCCGTCTCCGCATCCTTTGCGTCGAGAGCGCCGCCCAGCGCCTCCAGAGTGTAATCGTAGGATTGCTCAAGATCCTGAAGAGCAATCGAGAGTTGCTGCGTCCGTTCAGCCACAAGATGCTCAAGATCGCTCTGATAGGTACGGTTTTCCAGGACGAGAGCCCTGTGCTCCAGCGCGCGCCGCACGCTCAGGTGCAATTGGTCTTTCTCAAAGGGCTTCAATATATAGTCGTAGGCGCCTGAACGAATCGCCTCAAGGGCGATGGAAATATCGTGCATCGCCGTCACCATGATGACGGGTACGTCCGGATCCAGAACGCGTAATTCGGCAAGCAGTTTCAGCCCATCCATTTCGGGCATAACGATGTCGCTAAGGACAAGATCGAAGGTATCGTTTCGGAAAGCCTCGAGCCCCGCGCGCCCATTCGGACAGACCGTGCAGTTATATCCCTGTGCCTGTAAAAGCGTGGAAACTACCTCACGAATCGCCTCTTCATCGTCCACTACAAGTATCTTCTCGTAATGTTCATTGCTGGGCATAGGGCACCATTATATGGCAGGGCACAGGCTTTCAATGGGCGCGTTGCCGTATGAAGTACTGACATGTTAGGTTCGCTTTGGCTTCGCAAAACTCTTGATCAATCGGCCGCCTCAGGCAGGCGGGTCGTAACGCACAACCAGCGATCGCGATGCACCTCATGTCCAACACGGCGTTGCTTGCAGTCGCCTTCGTGGAAGCTTCCGCCGCAACTACCCTGCTCGTTATTTTCTCACTTCTTGCCAACGATTTCCCGGCGCGCGTTTTTCGCTATTGGCTTATTGGCTGGACGCTTTATGTCGCCCTCGAAGATTTTCGCGTCTTCTCCCTTTGGCGCGGAGGTCCGAACGCACCGGGCGTAGAGTTGGCATTGTCGATGCTTGCTGCATCTTTCTTTCTTGCAGCGATTGTCGAGTACGCGAGCCGCAACAAGCACCTCAAGTATCTTTGGTCATGGGCCTTGGTCGGAACTGCAGGCGTCGCTCTTCTGTATATCGCAGGACGAACGTCAATCGCCGCCTGGAGCGAGTCGTCGCTCGAATCCGCGCTGTACATAGCGGCGGGATGGATTTTGTGGAGAGGTCACGAGCGGCACAAGGGCTTCGGGTGGAAGTTACTAGCCGCCACGCTAATTCTACGCGGATTGCATGCAGCAGACCGGCCCGACTGGGTGTTACAGAACTTCGGCATATTCCGGGCGGCATTCCAGAGCGTATTGAGCATATCGATCGGCGTGACTATGGCCGTGCTGGTTCTAGAGGCTGCGCGAACGAGGACGGACGATCTGAGCGAGAAATTGCGCAGGCTGGCAATGATCACCGCAGCCTCGACGCAATCGCCGCAAGTGCAACAATGCCTTGAAGGAGTGTTGCAACACGTGACGGAAAGTCTCGGCGCGAGCCACGGCATCGTATTCTTGTTCGAAGGCTCTAGCGACACCGCCTCACTTGTAACGAAGACTTCCGTAGGTTTCGGCGAAAATGCGCTGAAATTGTGCGCGCGCGTGTCTGCCGACGGGCGGTGGGTGAAGCGCGTTCTGCAGCAAGATACCCCATTTGTAAGTTACGGCGATTCCGGCGATCTTTCCCTGGATCGGTGGACCGAAGCGGAAAGATTGGAAGCTCTCCTATTAGTGTCCATACCTGGAAAGGAATCGCCGCTGGGAATATTGGGAATCGGCTCGTCAACTGAGCGCGTTTTCCAAAGCGACGAATCGCGCTTTGTGATCAATGTGGCAAATCTTCTGGGATTGAGCGTTCAGAACGTGACGCTCTTCGAACATGCCGCCGCATCACGCAAGCAGTGGCTGGACACATTCGATTCAATCGACGATTTGATTTTGGTTCATTCGCTCGAAGGCAAAATCGTACGCGCAAACCGCGCACTGGCGGAGCGCGTCGGCTTCGAGCCTTCGGCGCTGATCGGCCGATACGTGCGTGACGTTCTGCGCCAGGGCACAACCGGCTGGAGACGGTGTCCCTACTGTGAAGGTATCGCTGGCCGCGCCGAAGAAACCGACCCGAGCTTCGGAGGTTATTTCCTGGCCAGTGATTCCGCGTTTCACGATTCGAGTGGTCTGCGCCTCGGTACGATTCACGTTCTCAAGGACTTCACGAGCCGGAAGCAAGCGGAAGACAAATACCGCATGCTTTTTGAGAAGGGCCACGAAGGCGTATTCATTTCCACGCCCGATGGGGTGCTCGTCGACTTCAATGACTCGTTCATGCGCATTCTGGGCTATGAAAACCACGACGAGCTTTGCCGCATTTTTGCAGGCGATATCTACGTGGATGTCGCCGACAGAGACCGCTTAAGACGTCTTCTCCACGAATATGGCGAAGTGATGGATTTCGAGTTTCAGTTTCGGCGGCGCGACGGAGAGATACGAACGGCGCAAGAGTCTAGCTTCGTCACCCGGGATCCATCCGGAAGCATTGTCGCGTATCAGGGATTTGTGCTCGATATCACCGAGCAAAAGCGCGCCGAAATGGACATTCGGCAGCGCAACCGGGAGTTGCTCGCACTCAATGCCATCGCCGAAATGCTGGGGAATTGCGCTCAATTGGAAGATGGGCTTAACGGCGCTCTGCTGAAGGTGAACGAACTCTTCTCCGCCGACGCGAGCGCGGTCTTCTTTCTGGATGAAAATACGCGGTTCCTGAAGCTATTCGCTTCCGTGGGTTATCTCTCGCATGAGCCGCGCAAGAGTCCGGCAATTGAACTCTCGGCCACACTCATCCAGCAGATGCGCGACGTGCGGGCGACCGTGATTTCCGGCTCGGCAAACGCGCTGCCCGAGGCGTTTCGCCAACTTCAGCGTGAAGAAGGCATTCAGAGTTCGCAGTTCGTGGTGCTGTGGTCAAAGGGGCGCATGATGGGCGCGCTCGTCGCCGGCAGCAGGCAGTCTCGCCAGTTTTCCACGGCTGAGTTGAACTTGCTGGCCGCCGTTGCGAACCAGATCGCGACAACAATCGATAAATCGCTATTGCTGAACGAAACGCGCGAAGCGTACGAAACCCTGCGCCTCACCCAGGAACAGCTTCTTCAGAGCGAGAAGATGGTTGCGGTTGGGCAGTTGATCTCGGGTGTAGCACATGAGCTTAACAATCCGCTTACTGCAATCCTGGGGTATAGCCAGCTTCTGAAATCGGACGAATTTACCACTCCGCGCGGCGCCGACTACGTGGGCAAGCTTTATAAGCAGGCCATGCGCACGCATCGAATCGTGCAGAACCTTCTCAGCGTGGCTCGCCAGCACAAACCGGAAAGAACGCAGGCTCACCTGAACCAGATCCTCGACGATACCATCGCGCTGCGCGAGTACGATATGAAGCTCAATAGCATTTGCGTGCACCGCGATTTCGATCCGAAGCTGCCGATCACGGCCGCCGATCCTCACCAGTTGCAGCAAGTTTTTCTCAACATTCTCAACAACGCTTTCGATGCTATCCAGGAAAAAGGGACGGGCGGCGATGTGTGGATTCGCACCAGTACGAGTGCAGGCCGCATCGCCGTCAACATCACGGACAGCGGTCCTGGCGTGAAAAATCCGCACAAAATCTTCGACCCGTTTTACACAACCAAGCCCGTGGGCAAAGGCACGGGACTTGGCCTGAGCATCTGCTACGGCATCATCAAAGAGCATGCGGGCGAAATCCTCGTGAAGAACTCGCCTCCCCGGGGCGCTACTTTCACAATCTATCTCCCTGTCGCGCAGTCGTCGACGGCTATTGTCGACTCTACTTTGCCCGTCGCCGACGCCGCCAGCGGCAGAGTGTTGCTCGTGGATGACGAAGAAGACGTTTTACAACTCGAACGTGAAATCCTACTTTCGCATGGGCTCGGCGCAAAGATTGCGCGCAGCGCGGCGGAAGCAATCGAAGTCCTGAAAAGAACGCCGGTCGACGGCGTAATCGCCGACATGAAAATGTCAGGCGAGATTTCTACGCTTGACCTCTACAACTGGATCGGAAAGCATCGGCCCGAGCTTTCCATACATGTTGCATTCACCGCAGCCGATCCGAGCATGGGCAAGATGGCCGAGCAGTTGAAGACGTCCGGCTGCACTATCCTGACGAAGCCCTTCCGAATTGACGAATTTTGGCACGCCATTCAGAAACTGCTGAGCGCGGAAATAGAGACGTCCGCTCGATCATAGGTCCCGCACTTCTCATTTCACATCCATTTGCCTTGTCTTTCACCGCCTTTGGGCCGCTCTGCGCTTTTCTTTGGAATGGGGCAAAACCTGCTATTCTTGCTTTCTGGGGCGTGTCCAGAAGCGGAGGCAAGCATGAAGCGGATTGCACTTTTGCTCTCGCTGCTTACTTTGGTAATGGCTGCAATAGGCGCGGGATTAGCGCTGTCCGCTCAGGAGTCGCCTTATGTGTCCGTCCGCTCGACCCCAGACAAGCAACTCACCGGTCAGACAAGCCCCGCATTCCTGCAGGCAGCTGACGAAGTGCTCACAAATATGAGCAAGCTGATCGACCTTCCCATTAAAGAGCCCCTCAAGAAAAGTCTTCGTTCCAAAGATCAGATTCGAGCTTTCATCGAACAGCAGGATAAGGAAGACAAGGATCAGGCGCAAAAGTACGCCGATGACAAGACAATGGAAGCCTTCGGCTTGATCCCGAAAGGATTTCCCATCGAGTCGTTCATGGAAGACGTTCTAACAGATCAGATTGCCGGTCTTTACGACCCTAAAGCGAAGGAATTCTATATTGCCGACTGGATTCCCGTGGATGAGCAAAAAGAAGTGATGGCGCATGAGCTCACCCATGCTTTGGAGGACCAATCTTTTCATATCGATTCGTGGATTAAAGCGGCGCGTCCGAATGACGACGCCGAACTGGCGCGAGACTCGGTGAGCGAAGGGTCTGCAATGGCTGCAATGGTCGATTACGATCTCGAAGACATGCATCGTTCCGTGCGGGACTTGCCGGACGTTTCAACGCTGATCCAAGCCAGCGCCGTAGGCGAAATGGACAAGGACCCTAAGCTTTCGAAGGCGCCGATCTATATACGGGACAGCCTCATTTTTCCTTACTTGGCGGGCGTCACGTTCACGCAACAATTCTTAAAGGCGCATGACGGCTGGCAGGATCTTCACGTGATCTTTGAACATCCGCCCGTCTCGACGCAGCAGATTATGCATCCGGAAAAATATTTGGCTGGCGTGCAACCGGTCGCCGTTAAGTTGCCGGATTGGAAGGCTGTTGCCCCCAACGATTGGAAGCTGCTTGACGAAAATGTGATGGGCGAATTTGGCGTGGAAGAACTCTTAAAGCAATTTCTCGGCGAGGATACCGCTAAGCTGACGTCGCCCGGATGGACTGGCGACCGCTACGCAGTATTTGAAGACAGCAAGGACAAGACACTTCCGATCGTATTTGTCCTGGATATGGATAACGAAGAGGACGCCGCTCGCTTTTTTGGCCAATACAGCTCTGCGCTGGAAATGAAGTATCAGACGCGAACGTACCTATTACGCCAGGCGAATTTCTTCGGGTTCCAGACGGATGGCGGCAGCGTCTTCGTGAAGCATCAGGGAACACAGTGCCTTGTCGTGGAAGAGGCCTCGCGCGACACGTTCGATAAGATCGACCAGGCCATCACCTGGCCTCCTCCTGTGGCGCCCACGGGACCGACGGATCAAGCCGGTGGACTTGTCGAAAACGTTAAGAGCGCTCCTGCTCGTAATGCGATGCTTGCTGCGTTAAACTGAGCGAACCTTGAAATTAAAGGCATCGCTATGCTGACGCTATTCCCGCGCATTCGGCCTAATCCCATACCACCTCATCCTTTGCCTTTAGAACCGGCGCCTGAGCCGAAGGCTACCGGACCTAATCCCGAAATAGTTCCGATTACCATTGAAGTGCCCAGTGAGAGCGCAAGGGCTATCGGAATCGAAACTGAGGCCACCGTTTCTGCGAACCACACCTCTCCCGTTACAAGCGGTGTCGATGGCGATGCGACTGCCTCCGTCAGCAATTCCGACGTGTTTGGCGCCTTTCTCTCGGGGATGGCAACGGGGAATCCCGAGCCCTTCATCGTGGAAATTACAGCCCAGCCCGCAGGGACTGAGCTCAAAGAAAATTCGGAAGTGGCGGAAGATGTATCGAATGGACTACCAGAACGCGGCTCCGAACCAGCCGAGCCGATTGCTGCATTAGCTTCCGAGGACCCGAGTGTGGCCAATGGGAGCTTACGCGATAACACCATTGCAGCTGAAAGTCCGGGAGCCGCTTCTGAGTTTGCTGTGCAGGGAGACGCTGGCAGCGTCTCTAGAGAGCTTGTCGTGGCGGCCGCGAATATTTTTGACGAGCTCGATATTCTGCACGAGGCGGCAATCGCCTCTTCCTTGCAGGGTGAAACACCGGCAGCGGCGGATTCCGTCGGCAATAAGAGTTCTGCTCAACCACAGTGCGGGACACCAATTGAAGAAGTGGTCGAAGCAGTTGAAGAGACAACCGTTGAGGAAGTCCCTCAGCCGAATGTGCCACCTCCGATCGCGGAATCGGAGTTGATAGCAACGCAGGAAGCCTCGAACGAAACGTCGGCACCCATATCATGCGCAGCCACGATAGCCGAACATGTGGCTCAGGAACCGACACCCGGCGACGCTCCAACGCAGCCAGCGGCCGAAGAATCCGTAGACCTAGGCAGTTCGGCTGGAATGGCGGCTCAGCAGGCTACAGCACAAGAGTCTACGGCAAATAGTACGGAGGCTGCCGCAAACGAGAATGAGTCACCTGAACAAGCGGCTGTTGACCTTGATGGAGTCCCAGAAAACACTGCGATGCCGGCCGCTCATGCAGGCAGCGGACCACGTGAGGAAGTCCACACCAAGCCTTCTGCTCGTTCGTCGCCGCCGCCAAAACCCAAGCGCGCCACGGGAACGCTCTTTGGTCTTGTGCGCGTACCCGAAGCGGAGACTATGGACGATTCGGGCGAGGTGGAAGCATATGCTTCAGCGGCCGCGCAGGCTCATCTTGACGCAATTGACGATACGTTTGTCGCGCATGCGCAGCTTCTGCTGAAAGGACGCGAGCGTGGGCGCGTTCTCGATATTGGCACCGGGCCCGGCCAAATCGTGATCAAACTCGGCTACCGTCTTACGCGCTGGAAGTTCGTTGGCATCGATCGCTCAGCCACGATGATTGAAAAGGCGATGGAGAGCCTGGCGACGGCAGGCGAGTTGGCTGGGCGCGTCGAATTCCGCGTCGCGGATGGCAACGCGCTTGATTTTCCGGACAAAAGCTTCGAGATGGTTGTCTGCAACTCGGTGCTGCATCATGTCCCCGACCCGCAGAGACTTTTCGCCGAAATCGCGCGCGTAGTAAAACCCGGTGGAGCAATTCTCCTCCGCGACCTGCGCCGGCCTTCGCGGCCCGGCTATGGCCTTCATGTATGGAAACACAGCAAGCACTACAGCGGAGAAATGCGCCGACTGTTCATCGCATCGGTCCAAGCCGCATACACTGAAGAAGAACTGCAGAAGATGCTGACTGCGTCACCGCTGGGCGATGTGCACGTATTCCGCCATGGCAAGAGCCACATCGGTTTCGAGCGGCCCATCTCGATTGCCAGCGCAAGCAAGAAATAGCAGTAACCTTCCTCGCGAGGCCGGTTACCGCTTTGCCCCGAAGAATTCTTTCAGCAATGCGGCGGACTGTTCGGTGAGAACGCCAGCTGTGACGTCGACCCGATGATTCAGGCGGGGATGATTGAGCACTGTAAAACATGATGCGACGGCGCCGCCCTTCGGATCGTCCGCGCCGTACACAAGCCGGCTGATGCGGGCCTGGATCACCGCGCCCGCGCACATCGCGCAAGGCTCGATCGTAACGTAGAGAGTCACGGGACCTAGTCGATGATTCCCGATCTCTTTCGCTGCGGCGCGAAGCGCGACCATTTCTGCATGTGCGGTGGGATCGCAATCCGCAATTGTGCGATTCCCTGCCGCGGCGATCACCTTGTTGTCGGCCACAATCACCGCGCCAATCGGCACTTCGCCTCGCCGCGCGGCCTCGGCGCCTTGCTCCAGCGCCAGTTCCATGAATCTCGTATCGTCACTACCTGTATTGGTATTTGCCACGGACCATCAGGATAGCAAATGCTCAGGCGCCGCCATCGAAGACTGCTAAATCTCGCCGAAAGCCCTCTTCATCGCCGCCGAGGTCTCCGTTAGCGCCTGATCCATAGGCGTCGAACGCAGATTGACGTTATTCGGCTCAGCCTGGATCGGACCGTCATAGCCGATCTGTGCCAGCGCATCGAGAAAACTTTTCACCGGAATCACACCGGTCGCGGCGGGTAATTCGCGCTGTCCGTCATTATATTGGTCCAGCGTTAATCCAACGGGAGCGTCGTTCAGGTCCACGGTGACGACGTCCGAGCCACGCAGCGAGAGGATGTCCCTTGCCGTCTCTTCCGCGTTAAACCAGTGCCAGCTATCCAGCCGGAATCCCACATTATCGGTGCCGATCGCGGCAATCAATTCTTTCATTTCGGCCATGCAGTGAATAAACGGCTGCTTCCCCCGCATCCGCGAGCTACGCGGAGCAACATACTCAAAACCAAGCCGCTGTCCGCGATCTGCCAGGATTAACGCGCATTCCCGCATCCGGTAGGCATGTTGGCGAAAGTTCTGCAGATACGTCAGTTCATTGCTCGCCGGCGCAAACCATGTGCTGACTCGCGCCACTCCGGCTCGCTTCAGCGAGTCGGCGGTTGCGGGAAATTTTTTCAATGAATCGCTAAACGACGCCTCATCTCTCCGGAAATCAACCGGCAGGCCTGCCGCACCAAACTTGAGATGGTTCGCCTCCATCTTCTCTTGCAGGCGCTTCAAATCGTCGTCGCTGAGCGAGCCAAAGTACTCTGCATTAGGATCGATGCCTTCAAATCCGTATTTGATCGCCAGTTCCATCGTCTCCGGCAGCGTCTGATGAAAAGGTCCTAAGAGTCCGATTGCCAGGTTGGAATAAAACTTCCGCCGCGCCTGCGGTGCATTCGATGCGCCCGCGGTTGCATCCACCGGCAACAGCGCAATCGCCGCTGCCGCACTCGTCGCCAAAAACTGCCGCCGATTAAATTGTTCGCTCATTCTGTTCCCGCACTCGATATATCACCGTTCGACTGGGCAAGCAATCGATTGTCGTAAGCTCTTCTCGCGGCTTCGCGCAAGTTCGTATAAGATGGCGTTTCAAAAATAACCGAGGAAAAATGGAGCTACGCAAGGACCCTATCACCCGCAGTTGGGTCGCTGTCGGCCATCCCGAGCGGACAGGCGAGCGCGGCGGTCCTTGTCCGCTTTGCGCCGAAAACCGCATCGAAACCCGCTCCCTGCTATCGTTCCCGTCCGAAGGACCATGGAAAGTTCGCGCCTTTCCCCACTTGCGGCCCATCTACCGCGTCGAAGGAGACGTCGACCGGCTCGCGGACGGTATTTACGACCGCATGGCCTCTATTGGCGCCCACGAAATCATTGTGGAAACCCCCGAGCACGACGTTGTACTCAGGCAGCTGCCCGATGAAGACATCGAACTCGTCTTGCAGGCGTACGCTGCTCGCATCCTCGACCTGAAAAGAGACTCTCGCTTCAAATATGTCACTGTCTTCAAGAACGTCGGCTTGCAATCCGGCGAAGAATGGCCGCACGCGCATTCGCAAGTCACCGCCACAACATTCGTCCCGCGCCGCATACTTTATGAACTTCGCGCCGCACGCCTCTGGTATGAAGATCACGAGCGCTGCGTCTTCTGCGACATCATCCGGCAGGATATTCGTCAGAAATCGCGGATTATCGATTCCGTCGGGGATTATTACGCGTTTTGCCCTTATGCTTCACGGGTGCCTTACGAGGTCTGGCTGATGCCCCGCACGCATAATCATCAATTCGAATCGCCGCTCGCGGGCGAAAACCGGCGTCATCTTGCCACTTTGCTCGGACGAACCCTGCGCCGTCTCACGCAAATCGCAGGCAGTTATCACATGGTTCTTCACACGTCGCCAAACACTACGCAGACCAAAGGCGAACTCAGCGATTATTGGAAGACCATCGCCGGCGACTATCACTGGCACTTAGAAATTCTTCCGATCGTCGAGAAAACGAGCAAGTCCTACAGCATCAAGGAAGTCTACTTCAACGGCACTTTGCCCGAAGAAGCGGCTGATCGCTTGCGCCAGCTCAATCCCAACCGATGACATCTGCCGCACGCATTTTGTTGAAAAACCAGCGCGGCGGCATTTTTTTCCGCCTGCTG
Source organism: Candidatus Acidiferrales bacterium (assembly GCA_050746865.1). Classification (GTDB taxonomy): domain Bacteria; phylum Acidobacteriota; class Terriglobia; order Acidiferrales; family UBA7541; genus Palsa-295. The sequence continues at coordinate 9,956 of JBOGMU010000202.1, read as the reverse complement.
TTTTTCCTTTGTCTCGTGCTCTTCTGCTTCTTCATTTACATCGTGAGGCATCCGCTCCTTCGCCTTGCCGGTGGAATCTGGATTGTCGACGAAATGCCCAAGCCGTCTGACGCTATAGTCATGCTTAGCGATGACGATTACAAAGCCGACCGCGCTGCCCATGCCGCAGAGCTTTATCGAGCCGGCTGGGCTCCGCGCGTAATCGCCAGCGGCAGGCTTTTGCGACCCTATGCCGGCGTCGCTGAGCTCGAAGAACACGATTTAGAGTCTCGCGGTGTGCCCGCAAACGCAGTCGTGAAGCTGCCCGGGGCCGACCGCAATACGCGGCAGGAGTGCGAAAATATCGGACAATTCATTTCCACGCATGGCTGGAAACGAATCCTGTTGGTCACATCGAATTACCATACCAGGCGCGCACGTTATATCTGTTCTCGCGTGTTGCCAGCGGGGACAACACTGATTGTCTCGGCGGCCCGGGACACTGACTACGATCCACAGACTTGGTGGACAAAGCGACAAGGAATGAAGATGTTTTTCCAGGAATCGTCCGGCATGGTCGTAGCCATGTGGGAATTGCGCCACGAGGACGCACACACCTCCGGCGCCTCTCTGCCCTTCGATCCTCGCTCTCTGTTGCCGCATTGAAAAAAATCCATTGACTCTTGGTTTACACCCCCTGCTGTGCGTACTATAGTTCCTGCGTTCTTCTCGGAGATGGTCGTCCCCCGGCACGGCCTCCCCTAAACTGATGGAGGAAACATGTGGCGCAAGAATCAAGAACCGCAAACGCCTGCACCCGTGCCTGCGAAAAACCAGCCAGTGAAAGCGGAAACAATCAAACCGCTGCCGCCCAAACTCGATGCTGGCACACCAGAAATTAAGGCGGAAACAAGCCAAGCTCCGCCCCCGGCGCCGATTGCAACGCTTGCGCCGAGTGCTCCGGCTCCGCCAAAACCGGTTTCCGCTCCGGTCACAGCGGCTGCCGTCAGCGCTCCCCTGCCAGCGAACGTCGATTCGCGCATCGGCTCTGGCCTTAAGATCCGCGGCGAGATTACCGGAAGCTCGGACATGTATATTGATGGCGACGTTCAAGGCAAAGTTCACGTCGGTTCGGGTCGCCTCACCGTGGGGCCAAGCGGCCGCGTTCAGGCCGACCTTGAAGCCCGCGAGATCATTGTGAACGGGAATGTTCTAGGAAATCTCAAGGCCTCGGACCGCGTGCAGCTCGGGTCCACCGGCACCGTCCAAGGCAGCGTAGTCACGCCGCGCATCGGCATCGACGATGGAGCGCGCCTGCGTGGCAATGTCGAGACCGCACCTGCGGGGGGCGCAACTGCAAAACCGGCCGACAAGGAAGATCGCCGGGCCTTGGTTGCGACGAAGGGTGAATAGCATATGAACTGGATGCCAAAAGCGCGCGGCGCGGCAACTGCCGTGGCGGCGGTCCCGACCAAGCCCGGGCCCGCCGTAGCTTCGTCCGCCACAAGTCAGGCGTCCACGGGCCGCACGTCTAACGGCCTGAAGGAATTTCTCTGGCTGCTCAGCGACATAAAGCGCGGACGCATCCTCGATCTCGGCCCTGCCACGCAGTCCACTCTGAATTTCTTTATCGAAAAAGGCTACCGAATTTCCGCCGAGGACATGCTGAGAACCTGGAAGCATTTTCTCAACGAAGAAGAGGAGCGCATGCGGGATGTTCCGGCGGGTGAGCCGATCGATCGCATCTCGAAAGCAGAACTCGGTGCGAAATTCCTCGAATCTAATCTGAACTATCCGGCCGAAAGCTTCCACGGAATTCTCGCGTGGGACTTCTGCGATTATTTCGATCCGGAAGTTTTGCCGCAGGTCATGCAGCGGATTTATGACATTCTTCACCCCAATGGCGCCGTGCTTGCGATGTTCCATAGCCGCCCGAAGGAACGCTTTTGTAATTATCGCGTCGTCGACGGGCAAACAATCGAACCTGTCGCCGCACCCACCGTCGCCGTTCACACGCACGTTTTTCAAAACCGCGAAATTCTCGACCTGTTCGATCAATTCCGTTCGTCAAAGACGTTTGTCGGCCGCGATCAAGTTCGCGAGGCCCTATTTTTGAAGTAGGGCACGATTCCAGCCGCTGAGCTGGCAATCGCGTAGATCGCAACAGACCCCACACTGCCGCGCTCTCACCGCGCCGGAATATAGGGCTTTCCATTCCGATCGTGTAAAATGCTCTCCTATGAAACTTGCTGGCGCATTCGCCCCTGTTACCACGCCTTTCAATCCCGATGGCAGCGTCGCCCTCAACCGCCTTCGCGAAAATCTTGCGCGCTACAACGCAACTCGTCTCGCCGGCTACGCCATTAATGGCTCGACCAGCGAGTCCGTTCTTCTCCGTTGGGAAGAGGTCTATAGTATCTGGGAGACAGCGAGGGAAGCCGCCGCTCCTTATAAGACTTTGATCGCCGGCGCCGGTGCCGAAGCAACCGCCGAAACGATTGAACACGCAAATCGAGCCGCAGAAATCGGTTACGAAGTCGCTTTGATTCGAACCCCCAGTTTTTACAAACCCGCAATCAATGACGAAATGCTCGCTGCGCATTATTTGCGCATAGCAGACGCTGTCCGCATTCCCATCATGATCTATTCCGTGCCTGTCTTTACGCACGTCACTGTGAAAGCGCCTCTGGTGGGACGCCTCGCTGAGCATGAAAATATCGTTGGCATGAAGGATAGTTCCGGGGACGTGGAAGAGATCGGCAACATCAACGCCGCAACGCCGAAAAATTTCCAGCTACTTTGTGGCTCTGCGGCAACTTTGTACGAATCGCTCAAGCGAGGCGCGGTAGGAGCGATCGTTGCCGCCGCTTGCGCTTTTCCGGAGCTTTTCGCCGAGATATGCGAAGCCACCGCCGCCGGCGATGACCAACGCGCACGTTCGCAACAGCAGAGGCTCATAGCACCAGCCAAGCTGCTCGTACAGTGCGGCATCGCGGGCCTGAAATATGCGCTTGATCAACTCGGCTACTATGGCGGAGCGCCGCGCCTTCCGCTGTTGCCGCCCGGCGAAGCCGCTCGCCGTTCTATCGATGAAATGGTTGCGGGATTAGTTTCTAAATCCGCGGCGTAAACGCCTGGATCACAAGCTTCCACAGCTAAAGTTGTGCGAGTGCGCGATGCACGAGGCTTATTGCTATCGAGCCTTCGCCGACAGCCGAAGCGACGCGCTTCACGTTGCCTGAGCGAACATCGCCTACGGCGAAGACTGCCGGCAGGTTTGTCTCCAACATCTGCGGCGGAGAAGTGACCTTACTCCGGACGACTTCCCCCACTGCGTCCACGTCCGGCCCTGTCAGAATGAAGCCCTTCTCATCCAAAGCGACGCATCCGCGCAGCCAATCGGTGCGCGGCGATGCACCAGCCATGATGAACACATGGCGAATATCTCGAGTAGTCGTTTCGCCTTTTCCATCCCGCCACGTAACGGACTCGAGGTGATTTCCACCGTCCAGACCGGTGATCTCCGTTCTGTAGTGCAGATCGATGGCAGGATTTTGTTCGATGCGTTGAATCAAATAGCGTGACATCGTGTCTGAAAGTTGGCCGGACCGAACGAGCATGTGTACCCTGCCCGTCGTCTGTGAGAGAAAAACGGCAGCCTGACCGGCGGAATTTCCGCCGCCGATAACCACCGCGTCTTCCCGCCCGCAGAGCTGCGACTCCATGTAAGTCGCGCCGTAGTACACGCCCTGCCCTTCGAATTTGTGCAGGTTGGGTATCGGCGGCTTATTGTACTGGGCGCCCGTTGCAATAATGATGGACCGCGCCGAGAGAGACTTTTCGTTATCAAGCACGACTTTATAAGGACGCCGCGCACAATCGAGCCGGACCACATTGCACGCGATCATCATATTGGCGCCAAATTTCTCGGCTTGCGTGATTGCGCGCGTTGCCAATTCCTGTCCCGAGACTCCAATCGGAAAGCCCAAATAGTTTTCGATCTTGGAGCTTGAGCCCGCCTGGCCCCCGGGAGAAGCCGTTTCGATTACGAGCACATCCAGGCCTTCCGAAGCGCCGTAAACCGCAGCGGCAAGCCCGGATGGTCCCGCGCCGACGATAATTAGGTCGCGCACTTGTGTTTCGTCGATGCGAGTGTTGAAGCCCAGGCCCTCGGCGAGTTTCTGTATCGTAGGGTTACGCAGAACGCCATGGGCCGGACAAATGACTACCGGCACTTCATCGCGCGTCACTTCGAATCGATCGAGAAGATCCTGCGAAGTTTTATCCAAGTCCAGATCGACATACGCATACGGATGTCCGTTGCGCGTCAGGAACTCGCGAAGCTCCAGCGTTTTCGCCGAATAGCGCGAACCCAGCAAAATCACGTTGCCGAAACCGTGCCGGATAAGTTCCAGTCTGCGCAAAATGAATGCGCGCATGAAAATCTCGCTAAGTTCGGCGTCGCGCGTGATGAGCGAGCGCAAACCACCTCCGCTCAGCTCCAGAAAATTCCCAGCTTCCGTGACGCGGCCCGACACAAGACAACGTTGACCGGAGATCATTGTCATTTCGCCCGTAAAATGCCCGGGGCCGTGCTTTGCAATCGGACGCTCACCGTTGACGTCCGGCTGGACGATCTCCATAGCGCCCGAGAGCAACACAAAAAACGGCACAGCCGTGTCTCCCGGGGCGAAAACAATTTCGCCGGGCGTCACTTGTCGCACTTTAGCGACGGCACGGACTCGCCCGATCTGCGACTCCGTCAGCACAGGGAATGCCTGCGTGTGCGTGTCGAGTACACTGGGAACTGGAGCAGACGCCATTTTTTCCTCCCTTATCGGCGCGGCGGCTCACGCGCTCGCTCGCCCGTGCAAGTTGCCTTTTAGGCTCGCATTCTTATTCTGCGATCTGTCGAAATCCTTTAGGGCCTATTTCGCCGGGCTCGACTTCGTCCACATAACACCAGACCCACGTTTCTCCAGGCTCAATTGAACGAACGAGCGGGTGTTTGCTGTGTCGGAAATGTTTTGTCGCATGTTTGTTTTTGGACGAATCGCAACATCCCACATGGCCGCATTCAAGGCACAGCCGCAAATGCACCCATGTGTCGCCCATCTTCACGCACTCTTCGCAAACGTGCTTATCGGTGTTTGTGAACTCGATCTGGCTGACATGTTTGCACGGCATGTGAACTCCTTGGGCCATACATTCGCGGATCTTCAAACAAAACCGTACGCGCTGGGGTATTTGCTTCCATTCAGATGCTACAAGGCAGTAAACGGTCGCATCTTTGGCCGTAAGGCTCCGGCGAACAGCGTCAGGCTCCTCGTCAAGAAGCAACCCGGTTGAACTCAGGAGAATATGGCATTAGTTGGCTCCCCGGGCTAGATTCGAACTAGCAACCCTTCGGTTAACAGCCGAATGCTCTGCCGTTGAGCTACCGGGGAACCGGAGTATCTTTCAGGATTCTAACATCTCTTTAACCCAATACGACCTCGTCGCGATTGAGCCTCCGGGAACTTCGCTTTCAAATCTACGGACGAGTGATCATTTGGGTGTTACGTGGATTAGGGCGCCGGGATCGGCGTCCTCGAGCATCCAGAGCGAGCCATCGGGACCTTCTTCCACGTCGCGGATGCGCTTGCCCACATCCCAGCGCTCGGCACTCTTGGCGCCTCCGTGGCCGTCAAAGATGATCCTGTTAAGCGTCATCGTGCCCATGCCGCCGATGAAGCCGTTGCCGTCCCACTGCGGAAAGGTTTGCGTGCCGGTGTAGAACATCAGATTCCCCGGCGCAATCACCGGCGCCCAATAGAGAACCGGCTTCGTCAGATCGGGCCGTGTATCGGGGGTCGGAATGGGCACGCCGTTGTAATTCACTCCATACGAGACAAGCGGCCAACCGTAGTTCTTCCCTTTCTCAATCAGGTTCAGCTCGTCGCCGCCACGCGGCCCGTGCTCAACCTCCCACAATTCTCCTGTTGGCGAAAAAGCCATCCCATACGGCGTACGAACGCCCGTCGCCCATGTTTCGGCCGGCGTCATGTTGGGCTCCGGGAACGTGTACGTGCTCACCACCTTCGCCGTCTTGGCGGCTTCGGTATCACTCGCGGGATCGATCAGCGGAATCGTGGACGCTCCGGTTTTTCCGTATTCCGGATTGCCAGGAGCGGGCTTGCCATCCAGCGTCAGGCGAAGGATTTTTCCCTCGGGCTGATTTGGATCCTGCGCCGGCGTAAAGCGTTGGCGATCACCCACCGTAAGAAATAGATATTGGCCATCGGGCGAGAACGCCACCTGCGCGCCTTCTTGTCCGCCTTTGCCTTTCGGCATCTGACGCCACAGCACTTCGAAGTTTTGCAGTCTCGCCGAATTGGCCGTCGCATTCAGCTTCGCTCGCGCCAACGTCAAGCCGCAGCCATAATCACCCGGCTCGCAATACGTCAGGTAGATGCTCTGGTCCGTAGCGTAGTGTGGCGAAAGGAAGACGCCCAGCATCCCGTTCTGCCCCTGCCAATAAACCGGCGGCGTCCCTGAAACGAGCTTCTTCTCCCCTTGCTGCGTCACCAGCCAGAGCGGCCCCACCTTTTCCGTGATCAACATGCGGCCATCCGGCAGAAACGCCAGCCGCCACGGATATTCAAACGTCGTCACCGTCGTCATGTTGAAGGGCACGCTCGCTTCGGGCTTCTGCTCCCCCACATTGACCTGTCCCCATGCCACCGACGCCACCGACGCCAACACGCAGCCCAAAACGAAAAGCAATCCCGCTTTCGCCAATCTCATCGTCGATTTCTCCTAATGCTTGCCGCTTCCAGTTAGTCCCAGAGAAGCAAGGCGCAGCATGCCGTCCGCTTAGACGCACCGTACCAAAATCCGTGCACCTAAACACGTTAAAAAATCCCCTTCTTGTCGATCAGAAACGCAATTTGGCGGCTGATCGCTTCATTCTTCGCACTGGAGTGTTGTGAAATTCGCAGGTAGGCGCGTAATGCCAAACCGGATGTCGCCAGATTTCGTTATGGACTTCGAGGGTGCCGTACCCTTTGCGCGGTTTGCAAAGGGTGCGGCTTTGACTTTCGCAATGAGCAAGCTGCGAAAAGAAAATGGGGCAGATCAGGCTGTCCCCCGATTTCCTCATTGCGTTGGGATTCATCGGCGTCCTTTCGGCGCGAATCCTACCACGGGAATCGGGTGCATCGCCCGCCGCGACGGCGGATGTCCGGCTGAGATAGCGCCGCTTCGGCTCCCCGTCGTCGTTCTTGCCGCCCCTTTACGTCTCCGGGCTGATGTGGGACGATCCAATGCTCCGGGCACCATTGGGGTGGCGGCGAAAATGAAATTTTATTCCCTGTTACTGATCTGTTTAGCGTTGCCGGGGATTGCCCGTCAGGCGGATACAAGGCAACCGTTTACGATCACCATCGCAACGGATAATCCCGAGGTTAGCGCCGGATCGAACGTGTGTGTAAAGGTTAGCTTGACGAACAATTCGTCAGCAGATTTGCAGTTGAGCGGCGGCGCAAGTGGATACACGGGCCTGGACCCGAGCTATCGCTTCGAGGTTCGCGATCAAGGTGGCAATCTCGTTCAGCAGAGAGTGTATCCGCCCCCAAAGGTCAGGCCCTGGCTTTACAGCTATACGTTACAACCAAACGAGGCTCACACCCAGGATCAATGTCCGAGTGCATTGTACGACATGCGAACACCCGGGCAGTATACAATTCAGGCGTTTCGACGAGCATCAAATAACACTCCGCAGGGCGGAGAAGTCGCCTCCAATATCATCGATGTTACGGTGCTTCCGGCGGCTTCGGGCGAACAACGATTCGCGATTGTTGTCGCTCCCATAACCCCCACGTTTAAAGCCGGGACGTATGTGTGCGTACTGGTCAATTTGATAAACTCATCGCAGGATTTGGCCATGAACTATGTATCTGTTAATGGTATGGATGCTGAATTCCGCTACGAGGTTCGTGATGAGAGCGGCAATTTGATTCCGAAGAAAGCGCATCAGTACCCATCAACGCTCATCCCGAGAGGCAGCGGCACATTAAAGGGAAACGACACATTCAGCATTGAACAGTGTCCGAGCATGCTATTCGACATGAGCACACCTGGGAAATATACCATTCAGGTGTTTCGGCAAAAATCGAACGACCCGAAGGACGGAGAAATCGGGTCCAATATCGTGACCGTCACAGTTGTACCCTGAGTTCGAGTGGCGGTGATCTTGATTCCACCTGGCACGAGGCATAAACTTCGCGTGTGAATCGACGGATTCTCTTTCGGGCCACGATTGGCGCTGCGGTCCTTGTCGCTCCCGGCATGGCGGCCCAGTTCATGCGTGCTCAAGCATCGGCAACTGACTGGGAAAAGGCGGCTGGCGGCAAAATGGCGTTCGAGGTTGCTTCGGTGAAACAGGGCAGGTCCGTCCTCCCGCCAGAGCTTGGTCAGAGGCCAACTTCCAACGTGCCACTGGGGCCAGGTGATGTTTATTCCGCCACTGGAGGATTATTCATCGCAACGAACATAGCTCTCATCTCGTACATAACATTCGCATACAAGACTACGCCGGACCAGATGCGGGTTGTAAGGTCCGAAGTGCCCAACTGGGTTTTCTCGGATCATTTTGACATTCACGCAACGGCGAAAGGCAATCCCACCAAGGACCAGATGCGCTTGATGATGCAGTCGCTGCTCGCGGAGCGATTCAAGTTGGCGGCGCGCATCGTGACGCGGCAACTTCCCGTGTACGCACTCGTTCTGGTAAAGCCGGGAGAGACAGGGCCACAGCTCCAGCCGCACTCGGACGGCACACCGTGCGATGATTCTTGTGGCACGTTCCAATCGCAGCTAGTCTCTGGCCGGACCCATGTTGTGGGGCGAGATATGACCATGGGGCTGATAGCCACCTACTTGCCGACATTCTCGCGCACCTTGGACCGTCCCATAATAGATCAAACCCGGCTCAGCGGAAATTTCGACTTAACTATCGAGTTCACGCCCGACCGAGGTGAGCCGCTACCGCGCAACATGCAGGCCGACGTGTCGGCACCAACTTTTCTGGAGGCACTCAAAGATCAACTCGGCTTGAAACTTGTGGCAACCACCGGCGCAGTCGATTTCCTCGTCATCGATCACATCGAGGAGCCGACGCCAAACTAGGACACCCGGTGTCCGTTTCGCGCACAAAATTCTTTCGCTTTCACGCCGGATCGGCGCGGAAAGATGCCACACCCGCAAAATCTTCGACTATAATAGACATATCAAATCGCTGAAAAAGCCAATGTTTTGGCTCCGATTCTTGTTACGCCGGGAGCGAATCAGGACAGATAAAAGAAGACCATCCGAGATGCCCGGATTGCAGCGTCGGCATCGGGTGAACAAGTTCGGCTCCAGAGCGGCCACAAGCGGCCGAGTCCTTGACGGACGATAGACACTGCGCACGCCACAACCCAGAAACGTGGCAGTTGGGAATTCCTCATTCCCGACCTTAAAAACTTCGAGGCGACGACATGCTAAATGCCCGAAGCACTTGCGCAAGCCGTTCCACCAAATGAAGTAGTTCGTCTCACCAAATCCCGCAGGACACGTGTTGCCAGCCAGTCGGGATTCGCCGACCATCACGGTTCCCCAAAGGCTCTCGCCGCACAGGCGACTCTACTTCAAAAGCTGGAGTGCGCGAAACAGATGCTGGCCGAAGCCCGAACGCTCCCAGAGGTAAAAAAAATCCGCGATGTCGCTACGGCGGCGCGCGTCTACGCCCAGGCGGCGCACCTTGGTCGGGAGGCGATGATCTACGCCGGAGAGGTCAAGCTGGCGTCCGACTGCAAGGCGGGGGAGCTGCTTGCGAGGCTGGATAAATCAGAGGGTGGGCGTCCCAAGAAAACACCGGCAAGCGTTGCCGGAGTTTCCGAATACGCACAGGTCCTCGATGAGACGCATACGCCGGAACGTACGGCCCGCCACTGGTC
>JBOGMU010000201.1:0-6177 GCA_050746865.1 Candidatus Acidiferrales bacterium | reverse complement strand
GGTTCAACCCCGAGGCACGTATTTGCCGTGTCAGTTCGATGCCGTCGGGCGGTGGCATACGTACATCGAGAAAAACCGCGCCGAATTTTTCCTGGGCGAGATGCGTTGCGGCCCTCTTACTATTCGTTAGCGCGCATGATTCCATGCCAGCCGAATTCAAGACTTCCTGAACTAACTCGCACACTGTTGGGTCGTCGTCGACCACGAGTATCCTGTTTGGCACACCCTTCTCCTCCGAAGGTCTTCGCGCGACTCAACCACGAAGCGGACGCCTTCACGACCTGGGCAGTAGACTCGCGGCATGGCCCAGCCAACGTACGATCTGCTTACTAAGCAGTTTGAAATCGATGGGCTTAGATATGCACGCGTTGCAGCCCGCCTCGATGACCCGCTCTTGTTCCGTTACCATCGCGTGCGCAGTCACTGCGATGACAGGAATGTGGCGCATCTCGGGTTCTTGGCGGATCCATCTGGCCAGGGATAAGCCGTCCTCCGAGGCCAGTTGAACATCAAGCAAGACAACTTGAGGCGGCTCAATAGTGAACGCGGCCAACCCCTGGTCCAGATTCTCCGCGGAGATCACCTCGAAACCTTCCGCTTCCAGCCAGTCGCAGAGCAGCTCCCGATTGGCCAGATTGTCTTCGACGACCAGAACGCGGTGCTTCATACCTTCTCCGCGAGGGCTGGACGCACCGCTCTCTGCAACTGCCTGATCAAGGCTTCCTGCCACCGCTCATGTTTCTGAAAAAGCGCCCCAGTATTTGCGCGGATGTAGTTTTGTTCTTCCACGGTTAAGTCCTTGCTCGTCAGCACAAATACGGGAAGATCAACCGTCCGAAAGTCAACGCGCCATTCGGCGAGCAACTGCAACCCGCTTACCCCCGGTAAACTTAAGTCAAGAATTACAAGATCGGGTAGGGATGCTGCCACTCGCGTGCGAGCTTCTGCGCCATCCGCAGCTGTACTCACCACATACCCACGCTCAGACAGCAATTCGACAATAAATTCACGCGTCGCTGTATCATCTTCAACGACAAGGACAGGGCGCGCACTCTCTACGTGTCCGCGTTGATTCAGACAGCGTTCCACCGCGGTCAATAGCATCACTCTCTCCACCGGCTTCACAATGTACTCGTCCGCACCGAGGAGTGATCCCAGGGGTGACTGATCGATGATCGTAACGATAAGCACGGGAATATTGGCCGTGCGGAGATCACTTTTCAAACTAGACAAGATCTCCCAGCCGTTGACCGGTTTCATGACGATGTCCAGAGTTATGGCGCTAGGTTGTAGCTTCGCCGCCATCTCCAAAGCGTTTTGCGGCTGGTCACACAACACGACATCGTAGCCCGAAGAGGTGAGATGTGACTGAAGGAGTTGTGCTGCCGCAGGCTCATCCTCAACCACAAGGATTCGAGCAGACTCAGACGCATTAAGCCCCGAGCCACTCTTACGGACTTCATGTGTCGCAACGGCCGCGACACTCGGCAATGTAAAATAAAAGCAGCTTCCCGAGCCCAACTGACTCTCAAGGCCGAGATGACCGCCGTGCAATTCAACGAGACGGCGCGTGATAGCCAACCCTAGGCCTGTACCCTCTACTGTCTTGTCGGTCTGGCTCGAACGAAAGAATGCCTCGAATATGCTCTGTTGCTCTTCAACAGAAATGCCTGGCCCCGAGTCGCGAACCTCCACTCGCACAACCTCACCGAGTCGATGGGCCGCTAATTCGATTCTTCCTCCCTCCGGGGTGAACTTGATCGCATTGCCAATCAGATTCATTAGCACTTGTTTGAACCGGACGGCATCGGCTCGGATTGTAAGATCCGTCGAAATGTGAATTACCAACGCCTGCAATTTTTTGTCGGCAAGCGGGCGCATCGAGTCGACAACCTCGGCAAACGAGGTGTTAACCAACACGCTCTCAATTGCTAACTGAAGCCGTCCCGCCTCGATTTTGGAAAGATCGAGAATGTCACTAATCAGTCGCAGAAGGTGCTTACCCCCGGCGTGGATGTGATTGACATAGCGTCGCTGCTTGTCGTTCAGGGTGCCATAACGCTCGTCGGTTAGCAGGTCCGAAAAGCCCAGCACTGCATTTAGAGGAGTTCGCAGCTCGTGGCTCATCGTGGAGAGGAATTGATCCTTGAATTTGCTCGCGCGCTCGACTTCCTCTTTCGCCTGCAGGACGGAATGAGAAAAAGCTTCAACCTCTTTCTTGGCTGCTTCCAGTTCTGCTGTGCGTTCACGGACGCGTTGTTCCAGCCCATCGTGCGCCTTTCGCAAAGCTCCCTCACTTTGCTCGATCTGTGTCAGCATCTCGTTGAAGGCATCCATCAGGATAGCCAGTTCACCGCGACTACGGATCGGTGTCACGCGCACCGAATAGTTCTTTTCGCGAGAAACAATTCGAGCGACCTCCGCCAAATGCACGATGGGTTCAGCGATGGATTTGCGAAATAGCGACGAGGCTAGAAGCGCAGCCATCAAGCATGCCGTTAGGACAATCGCTGCAATGCCTGCGTATCGTTCCAACCGCGCGTTCAGTTCTTCCAAGTCAGATCGGATGTACACGGTCCCGGTCGGCTTTCCTTGAAACACGATCGAGCGGACAAGCACGATCTCGTTATTTTTGAGCCGATGAAATTCTGTTTGACCTAGAGAGTTTGAAGGAAGCAGCGGGATCTGGCTGCCGGGGTCGCGTGAGTATGAGGCGAATAGCCGACCATCGGGGGTGTAGATCGCTGCGGACAAGATGTTATGGGCAGCTTTTAATGCTGACAAAGTATTTTCTGCCGATTGTGAGTCGTTGAACAGCAACGCAGAGACGGTATTAGAGCCGACAATCTGAGCCTGTGTGGAGAGATTCCGCACCATCGTCTCTCGGAAAGTGACCATATCGTAGGTAATAAAAGCCGCGCATGCCAGTAGCAGTGCCGTGCCACTCACGAGCATATTCATCAGCGTGAGCTTCCGGGACACGGAATGGTCTTGGATTTTGAGCATTCAACTATTCTCCGGGCGGCGCGTTTCTTCTTACCGTGAATGCTACTTTAAGTAGTTCGGAACTCAGCACAAGTCTGGAGCGCTCGGCACTTGCTAAGTTAATTTCAAAACGAATTCTGTTGCTCTCCAGAACGAACTGAATCATGCCGCCGCGCTGCGTGAAGTCACGCATGTCGCTAACTGTCAGTGTTCCCGCGTCATCGATAACCGATAGGATCGCCTGCAAGTGAACCTCTTCCGATGAACTGATGAACAGGATGCGGCAACCCGCGGCGTCTTGGGGTTTCGAGATACGCCTGATCACTACGGGCTTGCCAGCTAACGTTTCACCGGCAAAGGTTGAATCGAGAGCCGGGCCGAAATGGTCCTGCCCGAGCACACAGACTCCGAAGGAGTCGTCTTTCCCCGATGCGAAAGTTTTCGGCCATCTCACGAACCTTCCGAAATTGTAGAGGTAAGTGGCCTTGACCTGGTACTCGCTTAACCTTTGTTGTTGGGCAGCCAGATTGGTCGCGGCGATCAGAGCCCATAGGACGGGCACAATCGCGAAGCAAAGCCATTTCTCTAAGGAACACGGGCAGGCTCGTCGCTGAGTCGTGATTCCGAACGCAAATGTTTTCAAGAAGCGCCGCATTGGAGTCGATTTTTCGTCACCTGCTCCACGTGGCTTTCGCATAGTAGCTTCTTCGGATTCCCACGAGCGGCCCGTCGTCGCCGCCAAACTCGGGATGTTGAGGTTGGAACAGGTTTTGTCCCACGAAGGAAACCTCAAATTGTTCGCTGGGACGCCAACCGAGACGAAAATCGCCGGTGGAATACGCATTCACCGTGGGGCCGGCCGGCATGGAAGTCTGCGCTGGCAGAGCCGAAACAAACCGATAGGTAATGTCTGCTTCGATGTTTTTTGGGAGATTGAAGAGAGATTGCATCTCGATTTGGTGATGAGGGCTTGAGCCGTTGTCAGATGACGTGATGAGTGAATTGTAAGTGCCCGCGGCGCCCACTTTGTTGTGCACGTAGAGATGCAAATACGAGTACGAGCCTTTCCACTCCCACCAGTCGGAGAGTTTCCAATCCGGTGCGATTTCGAAGCCGGACGTATCGCCCTTGGTCGCGTTAGCGAGCGGCAATTGCAAAACGATGTGCTCCGGTGCGGGGGATGGCTCTAAAAATCCCGTGCTCGGCCCGTAGCCGTAGAGATCGTTGTAGTTGTTATAAAAAACCGCTCCGTCCAAGTATAAATTGTGGACTAGCAATGTGCGATATCCAGCCTCGGTGCCCAAGAGTTGTTCGGATTTGAAACTCTTGCTACCCACAACCCGCAGAAAAAGCGGCGGGGACGGCGCCAGGAGATCGGTCAGTTGCAGATCTTGATCCAGCCGCGAGGGAGTGCGGACCGCGCGGGTCACCGCCGCCCAAATGCTTTGGTGCTCCGATGGGGTCCACAACAGGCGGGCGTTCGGCTGCACCTCGAAGCCGCTGTAATTGTTGTGCTCGAATTTCGAGCCGAGCGTGAGCGACAGCCGGTCAGCCGCCAGCGCGATCTGATCCTGAAGAAACCAGCTATAGATGCTGTCGGTTTCCTGTTGCGGCACGAAATTGAGAGTGGAAAATTTCTGGGTGATGTTGTCGGGACTCCATCGCGCTCCGGCTCCGATCAAGAGATCGTGCCGGGAGTGCACCGCGACATGGTAAAGAAAATCGATGTCAAGGGTGTTGCGAATTTCATCGAGTTGCGGGCTCAGCCGCGACGTGCGGTCGTAATAGCTCTGTAATTGCAGGTCGGAGTTTTCGTTGATCTGCCGGCGCCATTGACCCAACAGATTTCCGCCAGCGACATTGTGAGCGTCATCGAGGATCTCCGACGAAGGTGGCGAGTAGAGTGCGACCTCAACGCGCTCGCCCTCGAATCCTTTATACATGTCACCTTGCAAGGTGAGCGTGTCGTGCTTGTTTTTCTCCCAATCGGTTCGGAAGCCACCCTGACCCATCTGCCACTCGTCAAAGGAGGAGTGGTCGGGGTGGAACTCAGCCGCGCGGCCAAAGGCGATGCCGTAGAAGCGAAAATCGACATTTTTGCCGTTTCCGCCCCCGTAACGAAAGGCGCTCATGCCTTGGTCCACATTTCCGCCGCCGGACGAGACCAGGACGCCGTGCGTGTCCCTCGCGCTTTTGGTGATGATGTTGATCACGCCGTTAACGGCGTTGGCGCCCCAGATCGTGCCGCCCGGTCCTCGAATCACCTCAATCCGGTCGACATCCTCGAGCATCACGTTCTGTACGTTCCAATACACGCCGGAAAAAAGCGGGCTGTAAACACTCCGTCCATCGATGAGCACGAGCACCGATTTCGAGAATTCGCTTCCAAAACCTCGTATGCCCACGGACCAGTGGTCGGAGTCAATGCGGGCAACTTCCACGCCCGGCACCAAGCGCAGCACCTCGGGGATGCTGGTAGCGCCGGACCGGCGAATGTCCTCTTGTGTGACTACGTAGATAGCAGCGGGTGTCTTCTGAACCTCCTGCGGATCCTTGGACACACTGGTGACCTCTAGGTCGCCGAGTTGTTCAAGGCTGAGCTGTTTCAAGTTCTCAGAAGGCGTTTCTCCGTTTTGGGTTTCTTGAGCTCGGCTCTTACTTATCAGCCCCGTGAATGCGAGCAGGAGGATGAAGGTGTTTGCGGCCAGGGTACGTCGAAGGGATCGTCGCTTTGGGCGTTGCCGATTTATCTCGCCTGACGGATGACAAAGTGGGCTAGCGCTCATTCTGCATTTCACCAGAACATACGAATTCAGTAGACAAGGCTTCCAGTTCGTCTATCAGGGAACCGTCCCACCATCCGCGTCTCACTTCGTCCCGAATTTTAGCGATTGCCTCATCCGGCGACAGCGCCTTCCGGTAGGGCCGATCCGTCGTCAAAGCATCGTAGATATCGACCGTTTGCAGGACTCGCGCCGTGATAGGGATTTCGTCTCCTTGGAGCCCATCAGGATAGCCCGATCCATCCAGCTTTTCGTGGTGATGGCGAATGATGGGCAGCACATGGCGGAAAGACTTCAACGGCCGGCAGATTCTCTCGCCCACCACCGGATGCTGCTTCATGATTTTCCATTCGTCCGCGGTCAGTGGCCCCGGTTTGAGGAGGATGTGCTCCGGTACCGCGACTTTTCC
>JBOGMU010000200.1:0-6230 GCA_050746865.1 Candidatus Acidiferrales bacterium | reverse complement strand
CAAGGCATGAGCGGGCCGAATCGAGCCATTTAAGCGCTGACGTTTCTCGGACGGCGCCATAGTAGAGATTGAACCCATCGATATAGACAATCGTGCGCGGCTTAGGGTTCGGAGTAGCTGTGGCCATAAAAAAAGGGCAATCATATAGATTGCCCAAACCGGCGATTAAGCCGGGGAGTCGTACAAACTCGTGCTATCAGAAGAAGTGGTAGTGACATCAAGTTAGATGAAGTCGCGACGGCGGAATCACCTTCTAGAACGACGGGAATTCCGGCGTCGCTTGCCCATCCGTCCGCGGATCGCTCGCGCCAAAATTGACTCCGCGTGAATCATCGTGCTCCACAGCATTGCCTTTGCCCATCACGAGCGAATAGCGCGGCACAATCGTCACCTGATGCCCGCGGACGAACAAATCTTCGATCGTGGACTCGGGATAGCCGGCCTCGATATTGACGCCGCACCCTGAGTTCGATTCATTGAACCGCGCCGCATCGAGCGCCGCCTGAATGTTCATCCCGAAATCGACAATGTTGGCGACGAACTGCGCATGGGCCTGCGCCTGATTGAATCCGGACTGAATCCCGAAGCCGATCGAGATATCGCCCTTCTGCATGAAAGCGGGAATGATCGTGTGCAGCGGTCGTTTGCGTGGCCCGACGGAATTCGGCAATCCTTGCTCCATTGTGAAATCGCCCCCGCGATTTTGCAGCACGAAACCGGTGTGGTCAGGCACCAGCCCCGAGCCGAAATTTCCGGAATTGCTCTGAATAAGCGAGACGATGTCGCCGTTGCGATCCACAGTTGCAAGATACGTTGTTTCGCTCTGCATGTGAGCAGCCGTGTCGCTCAGATTAGAGGGGAGCACGTTGCAATTCGCACGTTCCGTGATTCCCTTCGCACGCTCCGCAGCAAGACTCTTGGAGATTAACTGCGCCGTCGGCACATTCACGAATCGCGGATCACCCACATACTTCAGCATATCCGCGTAGGCCAACGACTTTGCTTCCATCTCAGTGTGCAGCGTTCGCGGGTCGTCATGCCCCCAATCCTTCAGCGGATAAAGCTCCATGATGTTGAGCATCGAGAGCGCGGCGAGGCCCTGCGAATTCGGCGGCGTCTCGTAGACGGTCCATCCGTGATACGTAGTCGAAATCGGCGTCACCCATTCGGGCTGAAAGTCCGCGAGATCGGCGGCCGTCATTACGCCGCCCTGTTCATCGGAAAGCTTTAGAATCGCCTGCGCAATCCGGCCCTTGTAGAATCCGTCGCGCCCCTTTTCGCCGATAATCCGAAGCGTATTGGCCACATCCGGGTTCTTGAAAATCTGCCCCAGGTGGACGTAGCTGCCATTGGGCAAAAATACGCGCGCAAATTCCGCCTGATCTGCGAACGGCATCCCGTATTTTTCCCACTCCACCGAATTAGCCTCGGACACAGGGAATCCGTTTTCCGCTAGCGCCTCCGCAGGCTTCAAGTCTTCCGTAAGCGGCAATTTCCCGAACCGATCATGCAGCGCCTGCCAACCTGCCACTGCCCCCGGCACAGACACCGACCAAATGCCCCTCAGCCGCGTCACGTGCTTCGCCGCGAAAGTCTCCTGCGTCCAGCCGGCTGGCGTCCACCCGCTCGAATTCAGCGCGTAGAGCTTCTTCGCCTTGTTGTCCCAATACATCGCGAAGAGATCGCCGCCGAGGCCGTTCATGCTCGGCTCAACCACGCCAACCGCCGCATTCGCTGCAATGGCCGCATCAATCGCATTGCCGCCTTTCTCCAGAATCGCCGAACCTGCCGCCGACCCCAACGTTTGCAGCGTGGCCGTGATCCCGTATTGCGTCGTCGTCATCGAAAACGCATTGTCGCGAGCCGGCTCTGGTATTGACGTCCGCATCGCGTGATCGACCGTGATCGACGTCCCCTCTTTGCGCACGCGATTCGCGCCCCGCCCGCCGCGTTCCGGTGCGGGAGCCGGCGCCGCTTGCCCGCGCGCGTCTCCCGCGCTGGCGGCCGAGTTCGCCGTCTGCCCGCGCAGATAAAATGGCGCCGCAACAATAATCGCCAATCCCATCGCCAACGCGAAATAAGTGCGAGCTTTGAAATTCATCATGTTCTGTCTCACTTTCGAAAATGCGACGCCCGTATCCTAACAACCGCTGCGCCGAGCGCAACCCTGAGAAGTTGTTTCTGCGCCGCTACTCGAATTCCGACGCCGCATTTCGATAGAGAAACCACATTCTCTTTGAGTTTTTTCTCCGCGCCGTTGTATCATCGCACCCTGTCCAAACAGCTTGCAGCCTGATCGCGAGCCAAGCCATTTGGCTCCGAATCTCCGGGGGGAAGGGGCATTTGCATGCGGAAAAGATTTTTGTGGGCGTTATGTTTTGCGATGGGGATTTGCGCGTGTGTCTGGGCCGCGGACTGGCCAAGCACGGCCGGCAATCCGCAGCGCGACGGTTGGGCGCAGGGCGAAACGGATCTCACCAAGCAAAACATCGCCGCCAAGAAGATCGAATTAGTCTACAAATACAAATTTGACAACCAAGCCGTCGGCCTGCATGACATGACCGCACCGATCGATCTCGAAAGAATCATCGGCTATCAGGGTTTCAAGCAGCTTCTCTTCGTCGGCGGCAGCTCTGGTAGCGTCTACGCCCTCGATTCCGACATTGGACAACTCTTTTTCACGACGAAATTCGACCCAATCGGCAACGCAGCCACCCCCGCCGCTCCTTCCGCCCTCTGCTCAGGCGGACTCACCGCAAACCTCGCAATGCCAGGCCAAAGCGGCGGCGGACGCGGTTTCGGTGGCGCCGGTAGAGCACCAGCTCGCGGAGCAGCGCGAGGCGGTGCCGCGCGAGGCGCTGCCCCAGGACGCGGAGCAGCGGCAGGTCGCGGTGCGGCTCCCGCACGAGGCGGCGGAGGCGGCGGTTTCGGCCGCGGCCCTGCAGTTTTCTGGGCCGTCAGCAGTGACGGCTACCTGCGCACATTGCGCCAGCAGGATGGCGACGCCACGTGGATCGCCCCTACCAAATTCCTTCCAGCCAACGCAGATGTCACTGGCCTCAACGTTGACGGCGACGTGATTTACGCCGCCACGGCAAACAGTTGCGGCGGGAATCCCAACGGTATTTACGCCGCGCTCTATACGCCGCCCGAGCTTCCCCAAATGCCCGGCGAGCCGCTTGTTACTCCAGCCAAATTCGAAGTCGTCAACTTCATGACTAACGGCAGCGGATTCTCAGGCACCGGCGGCACAGCAATTGCCTCAGACGGCAGTCTCGTCTACGGCCAAGTCGCCGAAGGCAAAGGAACTGTCGCGGGCACTTATCACGACACAGTCCTCGCGCTCGATCCCAAAACGCTCGACGTGAAGGATTACTTCACGCCCTCCGGATCTCTTCCGCCAGTTAAAAAGGGAATTGAGAACCCCGGCGTCACACCGGCTGTCTTCTCCTGGAACGACAAGACCATCGTAGTCGCAGGCGGTCGCGACGGCCGCCTCTACCTCCTCGACGGCTCCTCGCTCGGCGGCGCAAATCACCGCTCCCCGCTTTACGCGAGTGATCCGGTCGTCAAGCCCGACCCGCATTATGGCGGCGAGGGAATCTGGGGAACGTTCGCCACGTGGGAAGACGCCGCCAACGGCAACACGCGCTGGATCTACGCCGCAATTCATGGCCAACCGACGATGCAGTTCCCTGCTTCAGACGGCTCTGCATCGGCGGGCGCAATCGTCGCCTTTAAAGTCGTAGATCAGGGTGGCAATCCCACTCTCGCGCCCCAATGGATCTCGCATGACATGACGTCGCCAGCAGGCCCGGTCACCGCGAATGGCCTCGTCTTCGCGCTCTCCACGGGCATGACGCCCCGCGTCGCGAAAGACGACGGCACGCCATATACCGTCGCCGAAGAAGAGAAGATGGCGAAGCCCGCCGTCCTCTACATTCTCGACGGCACAACAGGCAAAGAACTCATGTCGAGCGGAGATGCAGCGACGAGTTTCTCCACCAGCGGCATTGCCGTCGCCGGTGGCCACGTCTATTTCACAACGCACGACAACACTTTATACGCGTACGGCATTCCGCTGGAACGCTAAGGATCAGGAGACTATATGAAAAAACCGACCATAGCTTTGCTTATCGCGTTGGTCTTCTGCTGCGGCCTGGCGCTCGGCGAAAACTGGCTGACGGCTGGTGGCGACCTTCAGCGGAGCGGCTGGAACAAGGACGAGAAGACGCTCACGAAAGACAACATCAACACCATGAAGTTGCTCTGGAAAATTGACACGGGCAATGGCGCCCGCGCTCTGCATAGCCTCATGACGCCTCTTGTCGTCGACTCCGTTCCCACGAGCAGCGGTCCGAAACAAATCGTCTACGTCGTGGGATCGTCGGACAATCTATATGCCGTCGACGCGAAAACCGGAAAGATGGTGTGGCAGCGCCACTTCACTTACCCGGCCGCAACTGCCCCGGCCAATGGTGGTTTTGGCGGCCCCGAGCCGACGGACCCAAAGCACCTCGGCTTTTTGCGACCCGGCGGCACCACGGACGTTCCCGTGATCGGCCCTCCGGACGCATCCGGTGACCGCACTCTCTATGTCGATGACGGCGGCGGCAATCTTCATTCGATCGACATTACGAGCGGTGAAGATGAAAAACCAGCGGTACATGCTGGCGAAAGCAAGTTCGCTTTGCAGCTCTACAAGAACATGGTCATCTACGGCGCAATTTACAGCCCCGTCAGCACCGGCATCGTCTCCGTGAGCCTCACCGATCCGAATCCCAAACCGATTGTCAGCGCCAACTTTGGTCGAAGCGGCGGCTTATGGGGGCGCCGCGGTCCCGCAATCGACGCGCAGGGCACCGTTTGGACCACCACGGGCGACGGTAACGTCGACATCAGCAATCCGAATAGCCTAATTATCGCGGACAGCATGGTCGGTTTCCGATTGGACGGCGGCGTCTGGAAGCCCTGGAACTGGTTCACTCCCTCGAACTGGGCATGGCTCTGGCATCGCGACCTCGATCCCAACAACACGCCCACCATCTTCACCTATAAAGGCCGCGAGTTGATGGCTTCCTCAGGTAAGGAATGCCGAGTCTTCCTCCTCGACACAAAAGACCCCGGCGGCGCAGATCATCACACCCCGCTTTACAAGACTCCGCTCTTCTGCAATGTCGGCGCCGATTTTCAGAACGCCGGCAGTTGGGGCGCTCTCTCTAGCTGGGAAGATCCCAGCGGTACGCGTTGGGTCCTCGTTCCCTTCTGGGGACCGCCCAATCCGGCCGTCAAATTCCCCACCACCAATGAGCCCGCAGCGAAAGAAGGCGGCGAAGCAGCATTCAAAGTCGTCGGCGACGCCAGCAACCCGTCGCTCGAACCGGTGTGGATTTCTCGCGACATGCACCGAGGCGAGCCCTCGATCATTGCTGATGGCATGATCTTCGCCTACGGCAGCGGTGAGAATACGCAGCAGGCATGGCCGGACATCGGACTCAACTTCGATTCCACCATCCGCGCCGCAAAATCCGGGCATGCAATCATTTACGTGCTCGACGCGATGACGGGTAAGCAGCTCTGGTCGAGCGGCGACACAATCAAGACCTTCAACCACTTCTCCGGCATCACGGTAGCCAACGGACGCGTTTACCTCGGCGACTACGGCGGCACTCTGTACTGCTTCGGCCTTCCCAGCGAAGCCGCCGCCGGCCAGTAAAGAGAGTGGCACAGCCACTTTTGGCTGTGCAGATTTTGGGTTGTCTTTACGTGGTATCGCCGCCGTCTTGCGGCGCGCTTTGCAGCTTTGTAGCTCGGGCCGCATTTTGGACCCGAGGCTTTCAAACGGTCGCAGCACGCGGGCGCCAAGTCTTCATCGAGACTCGGCGCCCTTTTTACGCGCAAATCCCGCGGTGCGCATGATTTTCTAGCGGCCGACTCGCCTTTTGCAGTCCGCGGAAAAAAGAAGATTTATAGGGGGTCGGAGCTTCAGCTCCGACATAAAGCGTCCATATACAAACGGGCTTTAGCCCCTGAGGTATCGCCTTCTGTATTTTTCGCAAACTGTTTTGATCGGGCGCTTCGCCGGATGCCTGACTCTATTTGCTTTTTTCGCAGCCCGTTTTTCCTGGTCACTCGCCACTTGCTACAAGCCACTTGCTTTCGGTTCTCAAACCGTCTTGAACATGAACTCTCCCGCATCGGCCGAAATCCGCGTCGTGTGCCTCGCATAA
>JBOGMU010000199.1:0-6312 GCA_050746865.1 Candidatus Acidiferrales bacterium | reverse complement strand
GTAACATACTCATCGAGTACTCGGAATTCGATCACAACGGCGCGGGCGACGGCCAGACGCATAATATATATATCAACAAGGCGGACAGTTTCACGATGCGATATAGTTACTCGCATGACGCTAAAGTAGGCCACCTGGTGAAGTCCCGCGCTTTTGTGAACTACATTCTATATAACCGGCTGTCAGATGAAGAGGGTAACGCAAGTTACGAGCTGGACATTCCCGTGGGTGGAACCACTTATGTCATTGGCAACGTGATTGAGCAGGGACCGAACAGCCAGAACCCCTCGATCATCACGTACGGAGAAGAGTCGATATACTCCTGGGGCACGTTAAATCCGAACTCCGCTCTTTACGTTGTAAACAACACGATCGTAAATGACAAGTCGACAGGTACATTCGTCACCGTGTCGCCAAACGTGACGGCGCCAGCTTTCATACAGAACAACATTTTCGCGGGACCTGGGACCGTGACGAATCAGAAAAGCGCCCAATTGCAAACAAACTTGAGTGGGGTGGACCCGGAATTTGTCAATCGGGCGGCTTACGATTACCAGTTGCAGCCATCTTCGCCGGCCATCGGGCAGGGAAGCCAGCCGCCGTCAATCAGTAGTTTCTCTCTCTCGCCAGCTTCCGTGTATGCACAATCGGCGTGCGGTGCGGATCGCGTGAGCGCGGGTCTGATCGACATTGGCGCCTATCAGTATGTAGGAGCGCTGTCGCTGTCGAACGTAGATTGCGGCGGAGGACCGATTCTGTCGGGCATAATGCCCACACTTCAATTGTCGGCCAGCACGCTTCCCTCGGGCGGGTCGGGCGTTCTTACGGTCGGCCTGAATCAGCCTGCGCCGGCGGGCGGCGCGAAGGTGATTCTCGCGTCCTCTTCAAACGCGTTGGTTACCGTTCCTTCTTCGGTGGTTGTTGCCGGCGGGCAGACGTCCGCGGCGGTCGCAATCCAGGCTGGTTATGTGCCCGTGACCAGCAACGCGATTATTTCGGCCTCATATGTTGGACAATCCGTTACGATTCCTATCTCCATCGCAGCCGGGCCTCCGACGCTAGCCGGAGTCTCGCTGTCGAACTATAACTCGGGAACGTTTACGATCCAGCTTACCGGGCAGGCTCCCGCAGGAGGCCTGACGGTTCAAGTGTCCGTTGTAGGTTCTTCCGTGTTGACCGCTCCATCCAGCGTGACGGTGCCGCAAGGCGCGCTCACCGCTTCATTCACCGTTCTTTCCTGTCAGATGAAGACCGACACGACAGGTATTATTACGGCAAGCTATCAAGGAATCGTGAAATCGACTTCCGTTACTTATCACGCCTACGCAAAGCCGTACTTTACCTTGAATGGCTCGACGATCAAGGGGGGTTCGGACCGGCATGGCAATTACGGAATCTCGGCCCCGGCTCCGGTGGGTGGGTTTACGGCGACGCTGACGAGTTCCGATCCCGGCGTCCTCAGCGTCCCTGCCACGTTCTATCTTCCTCCCGGGCAGAATTACAGTTGGTTCCCGATATCGACTGCGAAAGTTACCCAGCCTACCTCGGTTACGGTGACCGCCGCATATGAAGGCTGTTTGACGACGGCGATAGTCATTGTAAATCCGTAAAAAGGCGGCAATTCGGAGGTGCATTTAGGCGCGGGGCCCTGTGTCCGCGCCTAAACTGCGTTCAAGCCTTCTATAACCGATTGTCCCTCCTGACGACCACGACTAAGCTTTTCGGCGCCCGCGCGATTCCAACAGTCCGATTAATTGCGTCAGGCCAAACGTCGCATAGAGTACCAGCAGAGGCGCATTCGCATCGCGAAATCTTGGGCTTCCCCAGAACAAAACTGCCGTGATCAGCGTTGCGGCGAATGCCGCATGAACGGCGGCCCACTCTCTGGTCAGAAGCCCCCGATTTCGAATGCCCATAATAGCTGCCCAAATAATCAGAAGTAAGTATGGGGTGTAGGTCAACAAATCCAACAGGACATACAACCGGTTTCCGGAGCTTACTTCCGGGAGCCAGAATCGCGCCAGTTTCATGACAACCAGCAGCGGCGTCGCAGCCAGGTGTTCTTTTACCCAATTTTCGCCGAAGGTCCATTCTTCATGGTCGCGAGCCACTTCGCTCGGAGCGGCCTTAAAGATGGTGCCTCCGGGCAATTCAGCCGTTGGTAGCCAGCTTCCATAGAACTTCGGCGAATGGAGCACGACATCGTTATTGCCGCCATAAAACGTCGATCCTCCATTCGTCGTTGCGAAAACCGGCGCATGCTGCACTTCAAAATTGCGCCACGACCACGACAGCGTCACCGCCAGCGTAACCACGCAAAAAACCGCGAAGGCCGCGAGGGCAGCACGCGAAACCCGCTTCCATAGAATGACCAGCGCAAGCAGCGGAAGGCACAGGATTGCGAATGGTCTGGTGAGCACGGCGTAACCCATGGTCAATCCCGCAATCAATGCGGTGAATAACGCGGGCGTTTTTAAGAGCCGCAAAACACAATAAACGCTCAGCGCAAAGACCGGGATGAAGGCATTCTCGGACGCATAGACTGTCGCGAAATAGATATGTGGGAAATAGAAGACCATCAATAGCGCGGCGAGCCTGGCGCCCGCCTCTGAAAACAACTCCGTACCGAGGAAATAAGTCAGAACGCAAGTCATAGCGCCGAGCAGGCAAAGCACAACATAAACGAGCAAAAAGCCGCGTTCCGGGACCAGGTACAGGCCGGCGAGCAGAAATGGAAACCCGGGCGCACGAAACGAAGTGGGCGTTCCGTCCTTTCGCGCGAAACCGCGGCCGTGCGCCAGCGACTCGCCCAGATTGTGATAGTCGATTCCGTCCTGGCCCATCTGCAGACCGGGCGGACGGCTGGTATTGCGCATCGCGACGACCGCGCCGAAACGGATGAAGAAGCCCAGTAGCGCGATGAACACCAGGAAGCGGGCTCGCGCCGGCTTTAACAGAAAAGACATCGTGCTCCTTTTTGCGCAACGTGGCCACCGGCCCCGCTATCTTGGTACCAACCGATTGTAACGTACCAATATCAAATTGACTATGTTAATTACCTGGCCAAGTAGCTAAAATGAATGTACGATATGCGCCGCTTTCATGGGATTGCCTTCTCCGGCCTGATATTCGTTTCCTCTCTCCTTTCAGCCTCCGCGGCGACGCTGATGGTGGGGCCTGGGCAAAAATATTCGCTGCCATCTCAGGCTTTCAAAGCCGCGCAAGATGGCGACACAATTCTAATCGACGCCGCCGGCAATTACGCCGGAGACCGTTCGTACATTCGCGCGAATAATCTGACCATTCAGGGCATTAATGGGCGTCCGCACCTCACGCCGCCCGCGAACGGCTGGGCACTCGATGGCAAAGGCCTGTGGAACGTGGACGGCCAGAACACGACCATCGACAATATCGAAATTTCCGGTGTGTGGCAGCCTGGAAATGGTGCGGCAATCCGCTTCGAGGGCCAGAACCTCACGCTTCGCAACTGCTATTTTCACGACAACAACGACGGCATCCTGACGAATGAAACAAACATTGGGAACATCCTGATTGAGTACTCGGAATTCGATCACAACGGCGCTGGCGACGGGCAAAGCCACAACATGTACATCAATCACGCCGACAGCTTCACTCTCCGGTTCTGTTACTCGCACGATGCCCATGTCGGACACCTGGTGAAGTCCCGCGCGAACGTGAACTACATTCTCTACAACCGCCTGTCGGATGAAGATGGCGATGCCAGCTATGAGATCGATCTACCCGTGGCCGGAACCTCTTACGTCGTCGGGAATGTGATTGAGCAGGGGCCAAAGAGCCCGAATTACAACATCATTTCTTACGGAGAAGAGTCCATCTATTCTTGGGGGACGTTGAACCCGGGAACGGACTTGTACGTCGTGAACAATACGATCGTGAACGATGAACCACAGGGCACTTTCATCACCATCTCTCCAAACGTCACGACTCCGCCGCTGATCCAGAACAACATTTTCTACGGACCGGGGAATATCGGCGCGGCTGCTTCAGTACAGATTGGCAACTTCAACACGAAAGATTCCTCGACTTTTGTTGACCGCGCGAATTACGATTACCATCTGACCGCGAAGGCGGGAGCGATCGGCCACGGAGCGCCGCTCAGCCAGATACTTTCGCCGGGTTTCTCGCCGGCGCCACTGCTGGACTATATCCACTCGCCATGCAGCACTTCGATCGATTCCGGAGCGTTTCAGTACAACGGGTCTTCCGGCCCCATTCTTGGCCCCGATACTTGTGGGAATTACGAACCGGCGTTCACGGTCGCGAATGGCGCGAATTATGGCCCGCAGGTGGCGTTTGGTTCGATCGCCTCTATTCTCGGCTCGAACCTTGAGACCCAGGAGTGGCAGGCATCCACCGTTCCGCTGCCTACCAGTACCCCCGACGGCATTTCGGTGACTGTGAATGGCACTCCAGCGGCGCTGTTCCACGCGAATTCGAACGAGATCAGTTTTCAAATCCCCTATGGCACGACGCCGGGGATGGCGCTCGCCGTGGTCTGGAACGGCAAGACCGCGGTCGGGGCGGAGATCCTGCCGGTTCATCAAAGCGCTCCCGGACTCTTCCTGCACTCCAATTCCACTCAAGCGGTGGTTCAAAATCAGGACAATTCCTCGAATGACAAGGACCACCCCGCCAAGAGCGGTGGCGTCGTTACGGCGTATCTGACCGGTCAAGGCCCGCTGAATAAGGCTGTTAAGGATGGAGAAGAAACCCCGGACGATCTGGCGACCGCGCAACTTCCCGCGAGCGCGACGATTGGCGGCAAAACGGCGGCGATTCAATTTCTCGGCTTATCGCCGCATTCCGTGGATTTGCTTCAGGCCAATATTCAGGTGCCTGCGGGATTGTCCGCCGGAGCGCAGCCGCTAATCGTTACGATTGGCGGAGTCGCGAGCAACGTCGGCATGATATACGTCGGAAATTAAGGTAGTCACCAGGCCCACTCGACTATTTTTCATTCGCTTTTCATGAGCCTGGGAGCGCTACACAAAGGCGGGCCGGTGTCTCCCGGCCTATTCTGGACATGGAGCGATGAATCAATAATGGAGAGGCCGGCCATGATAAAAAAAAACGAAACGAACCCAACGCGAGCTTTAAGTAGCGGGCGGCTTTAAAGTAGCCAGTACCCAAATTCAGCCTTCCTTATACACTGAAAGATGCCCATCACGGTCCGAGCCATTGCGCCGGGCGATTTCCCTGCATGGGATGAATTTGTTACTGCTCATCCACAGGGAAGCCCATTCCACCTGATCGCGTGGAAGAAGACAATTGAAGAAGTTTTTTCCTACCGGCCGCAATATCTGGCCGCTTTTGACGGAAGTACGATTGCCGGAGCACTCCCGCTGTTTCTGGTAAGCAACTGGATCACGGGCAAGGCCCTGATCTCGACGCCGTTCGCCGTGTATGGCGGCGTCCTGGCGAGCTCCGATGAATCTCGCGACGCGCTTTCGGAGTACGTGGAGAAGTTCGCGAGCTCGCTAGACGTGCAGTATGTGGAATTGCGGAACGTCGATCCCGGTCAGCGGCTCGGCTATTCGAGTGTCGATCGATACGTGACGTTTCGCGGCCCGGTGAGCGCGGATGAAGAAGCGGTTCTGCAAAGCATCCCGCGCAAGACGCGCCGCATTGTGCGGAAAAGCCTGGAACATCCCTATTCGGTTCATGTGCAGAAGGAAGACTTCCGCATTTTTGAGGATCTCTACTCGCGCAACCTGCGGAAGCTGGGCACGCCGGCATTTCCGCGAAAATATTTCCGCGTTTTGCTGAAGCATTTTCGGGACTCGGCCGATATCCGCGAGATCTGGCTCGAAGGCAAGCCGGTGGCGGCGGTGCTGACGCTCTACTTTCGCGATCACGCGCTGCCATATTACGGCGCGGCGGACGAACACTATAACGCCCAAGCTCCAACCACGTTCATGTACTTCGATCTGATGCGCTGGGCTGGCCAGAACGGATATCGGACATTTGATTTCGGGCGAAGCAAAATCGACAGCGCCTCGGGCCATTTCAAAAGCCACTGGGGGCTGGTGGAAAGCCCGTTGCCCTACGAAATGCTGCTGGTGAAGCGCACCAGCCTGCCGAACAACTCGCCCACCAATCCGATGTTTCAATATCCGATCAA
The DNA here is from genome assembly GCA_050746865.1 of Candidatus Acidiferrales bacterium. Lineage (GTDB taxonomy): Bacteria > Acidobacteriota > Terriglobia > Acidiferrales > UBA7541 > Palsa-295. Next base: position 149 of record JBOGMU010000199.1, on the reverse strand, counting down.
GATCTGGCGTAAGCTGCCGCTGCCGTTGACCCGCGCGATCGGTCCCAAGCTGCTGAAACTGTTCCCGTAAAGGCTTCGCCGCACCACTCCCCTTGACTATCTACAACCATCTGATTTATTGTAGATAGTCAGGAGGAGTTCCCTAAATG
>JBOGMU010000198.1:0-4524 GCA_050746865.1 Candidatus Acidiferrales bacterium | reverse complement strand
GGAAAATATCGCTCTCTGGCACGAGCGCGACATTTCGCATAGTTCCGTCGAGCGCGTGATTCTTCCCGATTCCACGATCCTGCTGGATTACATGTTGCATCGAACCACGGAAATAGTTTCGAACATGAAGGTTTTCCCCACGCGCATGCGCCGGAATCTCGATGCGACGCAAGGATTGGTATTTTCAGGTCAGCTTTTGCAGGATTTAGTGGAACACGGCGCCCCTCGCGAAGACGCTTATAAATGGGTGCAGGGTCATGCCATGGCGGCGTGGGAGACGGAAACCAGCTTTCGCGATCGAGTCACAGCCGATGAAAATATTTGCAAGTTCATGGACGAAAAGGCGCTCGCGCATACCTTCGACTTGCAGCGTCAACTTCGCGCGGTAGACGCGATCTTTGCACGCGTGTTCGGACGCACTTCCGCGGCGGCTTCATCACAGAAATAATGCGCGCAGGCATTGGAAGCCCGCCGATGGCGCAGCTTACAGCTGCGTCGCTACGGCCGTGGCCAAGTCCTCTTCTTGCTTTTCCATCATTGCGTCAGAGACAGAAGATTCATTGACACTGATGAAAAACCGGTAATTCGCTTTGAGAACGTGCAACGCATGATCGTTGTCAAGGTAGGCCTGGTCGCCGATCCCGCTGGGCTTGGACTTCGCGGGGAACATCCCGGTTAAGCTATTAAATGTCTGCTTCGCCTCAGATGCCGAGTGATCAGAATAAAAAATGAAGCTAACTCCCGTTGAGCCAGCATGGTAGTTGCACTGCGTGCCGTCGGCCTGGCCCATGTATACTGCGGGGAATACACTTTTCTGTGGTGCGTCAAAAGTCTTTCCAAGCGTCTTTTTCAGCTGGACTACCGTGAGTAGCGAGCAGACATCCGAAGGGATCGCGTTACCGGGCGCAGCTTTTGCACTGAAGCAGACGGGGAAAAGTGTTGCGAGCAAAACGAGAATAGAGAGGGCGCAAAGCAGGAATCGCAAAAGCCGCACGTGAGCCTCCTGAATGCATTTCAGATTGGACGTCTTTACGTGGCCCTAAACTTACAATCGATCCCGGCGATTCGCAAGCGCTTCGGTTGATTCGCGACGACTTACTGCACGCGCTGGATGTACCGACCTTCGGAAGTATCCACTTTCACTTTGTCGCCCGTCCCGACAAACGGGGGCACGTTGATGACGAGTCCCGTTTCCAGCTTCGCCGGCTTCATTACGGCGCTCGCCGTCGCCTTCTGAATGCTCGGCTCGGTGTCAACAACCGTCAGGTCGACTGTATCCGGCAATAGGACGCCAATCGGCTTGTCATTGTAATACTCGATCTTCACAGGCATGTTTGGAATCAAATAATCTTTCGTGTCGCCGACCACATCCTGTTGCAACGCTAGCTGCTCGTAATTCTCCGTATTCATGAAATGATGGCCTTCGCTATCGCTATAGAGAAATTCGAACTCAATCTCGTCCACCACTACTTTGTCCACGGTCTCTTCCGCCCGGAACCGGTAATCGATCATCGAACCACTGCGCAGGTTGCGCATTTTCGTCTGCATAGAGCCCCGCTTGTTGCCGGGCGTGCGATGGTCCACACTGTAGACGACGTGCAGATCGCCCTCATGATTGATGATCATGCCAGGACGCACTTGTGTTGCTTTGATGTATGACATGCTTCTAAAGGTCCCCTTGGAATTGTCTCAGAGTCTCGCTGCCGTGATAAGCGTAGGCGGAGCGCATTCCGCGCAGTGCGGAAGTGTCAATTATACTGAACGCCCGCGCACTCGGTCAAACTAGCGCATCATCTGGGAGTTTAGCGATTACAATGCAGTCCAACAGTCCAACATGATTGCAATCGAGAGCGAGCGTATTCTTCTCCGGCAGTGGCGGTCCACTGATGCTGAACCGTTTGCAATTTTAAATGCCGATGCGCGCGTTATGGAGTTCTTCCCGAGCACTCGCAGCCGCCAGGAATCAGATGCAATAATCGACACCATTGAAAAGAGAATTGATCAGCATGGATTTGGATTCTGGGCCGCCGAATTAAAGGCATCGGAGACTTTCATCGGCTTTATAGGATTGAATGTGCCCGGCTACGCACTTCCGTTTTCTCCGTGCGTAGAGATCGGTTGGCGGCTGGCTTACGAATATTGGGGCCAAGGCTATGCGGCAGAAGGCGCGTGCGCAGCGCTTGCGTTCGGTTTTAAAAAAATGGATCTCGCCGAAATTGTATCGTTCTCGACAGTAAGAAACTTCCGCTCTCGTCGCGTGATGGAGAAAATTGGAATGGTCCACGACATGGCAGGTGACTTCGATCATCCGAGTCTGCCCGCAAATCATCCTCTCATACGACATGTGCTCTACCGGAAAACGAAGCACACATAGATTTACACGACACCTCTGTCTCTTGCTGCTAAACGGGCAAGGTCTGGGAGGATAATCCAAGGCCCCGGCCCGGGCCAGATGACCAGTCTTATTAAGACTGCTCTACGGGCGCCGGCTCAGCCTTCCCGTTCACGACGACGTGGTCGAATTTGAGATTGCTTACGCCGGAAACGTCGAGCTTATCTCGTTCGAGCGTGACATCGAAGTTTTTGAACGTGATGTCACTGATCGCCGTCTGGCCGGGATTCGGCCGGATCGTGCCGAACGATCCAAAGCGCCCCTTAATTCCTACCATGGTTAAGTTGTGAACCACGGATTTTGGCGGAGCTTCTCCCTGCAGGTTCGCATATTGAGACCACGGACGGACGGAAACGATCGCGCCGCCGGAGGAATCGAGCGTGATGTTGCGGAACGAAATATCTTCGTAGTGTTGTGGCGTATCCGTTCGTAACTTCAATACTGCGACGCCAACGTTCCCAATGACTTTGCAATTCTCCACGATTGCATCGCGGACGATTGTGGCTTCGCTGCCCAGCGTCAGCACGCCACCGCCTCGCTTGTAGGTACAATTCTGTACGCGGATATGCTCCACCGGAGGGCTATCCGTATCCTCCATCGCGTGGGGGCCTTTTGAACCCTTTACCGCGATGCAATCGTCCGTCACCGAGAAGTAGCAGCCGTCAACTGTGACCTTTTGGCAACTGTCCACATCGATTCCGTCGGTGCTGGGAGCCTGCCTATAGTCGTCCGGCACCTCGAAACGCACCTGACGAACGAAGACGTCTTGGCATTTGTAGAGATGGAGATTCCAGAATTGCGAATCTTTGAATGTGATGCCCTCGACCGTTACCCCACGCGAACTCTCGATAAGCGCCATGCGGGCACGAGGAACGCCGATGTTTGGAAAGTTCCCTGGATTGAGGGCCGCGGCTCGCAGCTTCCAGAAAAGGTCCCAGATCGGGCGGCCTGCCCCGTCGAGTGTTCCTTCTCCGCCGATGTGAAAGCCGTCGCATCCTTTTGCATTGATCAGGGCAGGGTTGAATTTTTCTTCGAAATGTCCTTCGATCCGCGTACGTTGGACAGGAAAATTGGCCATGTCCGTCGAGCACTTCAGTACGGCATCCTTTTGCAAGAGAAGATTGACCTTAGGTTTGAAAAAAAGAGCACCACTTACGAACACGCCTTGTGGAACGACAACCGTTCCACCGCCGGTTCCGGCCAAATGGTCAATGGCAGCCTGAATGGCCCTAGTGTTGATCGTGGCGTCGTCGGCCACAGCGCCGAAATCAGTGATGGAAGCGTTTCGAGAGACCGCTGCATCGGCCGCGGCAACCGCCAATAGGGGGCTTGACAAGATTAATGACGTGAACCAACGACGACTATAACGATGGTCAGACATGACTATCCTCTCTCCGGCAGGTGATCGTGTTGGGACCGTTCCGGCTGCGAACTCGAATGATCTATGTCAGATGGCCCTCGCAAATTTCAGCAAAAGCATTGTGGCATGTCCCGCCTCAAGAAGACGAACCCTCGCTGACTGTAACCGAAACTGCCTCAAGAGACGGTACGGTTCCGCCTTGGGTCCTTTGCCAACGACGACGCAGGCAGCGATTCATGGGCTCGGAATAGAGATACGCGACCGCAGCGCCGAGAAATCCCGCCAGTAGAATCGCAACTGTGAAGAGCACGGAAACCAAGAGCATCGGCTTCCCAAGATTGAGAAAGACAGAAAATAGTGCGAACACAATGAACATATGAGTGAGATAAACCTCATAGCTATACTGGCCAATTTTTAAAAGGGGGCTGAGGAAACGGGGGCTTTTCCATTCTATTTGCGACGTAGCGGCAATGAACATCGCGCTCCCCAAGCCAAGAAGAGTGAAGTTCAATCCGGTTTTACCAAGCCATCCTCTATAGGCTTGCCACGAGAAGATCAGACTGAGGACCACAATGGTTGTGCCGCTAACATTCAGCGCGAGTAGCGCGGACCGGGAAAAGCGAATTCGCGAAACAATGATGGCGGTCAAACAGCCCAGCGCGATTCCCTCCGCGCCTCCGAGGTAACAATACTCCGACAATATTTCATTTCCATGAGCGAACAACGTGCGCCCAGGAGCGCCTAGCACGACAAAAGTGACAAGCATCAGGAG
>JBOGMU010000197.1:0-4465 GCA_050746865.1 Candidatus Acidiferrales bacterium | reverse complement strand
GATTTATACGGGTTTGTGACAACCGAAGCGCCGCAATTGCGGCAGGTTGCGCGCATGTGATGCAAGCCGCGCAGGTGGCCGCACTTGCACTCCCAGTTGCCGATTGCATAATCGACAAAATCGAGCTGCGAAAGTCCGCGAAAATCCTGAATGGGGAAGACGGAGCTGAAGACTGACTGTAAGCCCGAATCATCGCGCTCGCTTGGCAGCAAATCCATCTGCAGAAAGCGCTGATAAGATTTCTTCTGAACGTCGATCAGGTTGGGAATCTGGACTGCCGTTTTGATCTTGGCAAAGTCCAGACGTTCCCGCTCCCGGACGACGCGCATTCCATTACGATTGCTCATCTGTAGTTCCCTTCAAGCCGAAGCCGAACGGGCAGACGGGGAGACAACCCTTCTGCCGGTCCAGGAAGGACGGTTTTGTATGATCTGAATTCCAAAGGAGCGCGTGCGTACGCGATTTCCCCTGCAGCCGCGGCACAGGCCGTGTGCGCGCCGCCACTACTTGATATCGACCTTTGCTCCGGCCTCTTCGAATTTCTTCTTGATCGTGGCTGCCTCATCCTTGTTCACGCCCTCTTTCACAGTTTTCGGGGCGCCGTCCACCAAGTCCTTGGCTTCCTTCAAGCCCAGGCTGGTAACTTCGCGGACAGCCTTGATCACGTTAATCTTGTTCGCGCCTACCTCGGTGAGGACCACGGCAAACTCCGTCTTCTCCTCCGCCGGAGCAGCCGCGCCGGCCGCCGCGCCACCCGCCATTACCACGGGAGCTGCCGCAGCTGCCGAGACGCCGAACGCATCTTCCATCTTCTTCACCAGGTCCGACGCTTCAAGAAGCGTCAGCCCCTTTATGTCTTCTAGAATCGTTTCCACTTTGCTCGCCATTGCCGTTCTCTATCCTCCTCGCAAGATGACAAACTGTTTGATCCAAAACCCGAAAAATTCGTTTACTGCGCCGGTTGCTCCGCTGCTTCTGCCGCCGGTTTGGCCTCGCCGCCTCCGAACTTGTTCGCCTTCACCGCTTCACTCGTCACCACCGCAAGATTCCGCGGCAGTGCCGCCAGCGCCGTTGCAATCCGTTGCGCCGGAGCGTTGAGCAGGAACATGATCTTGCTGATCAGTTCCTCCTTCGCAGGCATGTTGGAGAGCTGGTTGATCTCCGCAATCGAAACAACGCGCCCTTCGACCCATCCAGCACGGAATTTGAATGCCGGCACGTCTTTCGCAAATTTCGTCAGCGTTTTCGCAAGCACAATCGGATCGGCAGTCGTATAGGCGATCGAATTGGTGCCCTTGAGATCCTTCAGCAAGCCTTCGGTCGGAGTGCCGGCCGCTGCTCGTTCGGCGACGGTATTCTTCACCACCTGGTACTTGCCGCCGACAGCTTCCACAGCGCGGCGCAGCTTCGTGTCGTCTTCCACCGTGATGCCCTGAAACGTGGAAAGAACCACCGTTGAAACACTCGCGAGCTGCACCCGCAACTCGTCAGCCTGCTGGACCTTCTCGGCCTTCTTCTTCATGCCGAACTCCCCCTCAAAAATTTCGCCGCCAAAATCCGCCTACGCCGCCGCAACCACCGCCGTTTCAGCTTCCGCGTGATCGATCGAAACGCCCGGACCCATCGTTGAGGTCAGCGTGATCTTCTTAACGTATTTGCCTTTCGCCGCAGCGGGCTTTGCCTTCACCACTGCGGTCAGAAGCGCTGCCGCGTTTTCCGCAAGATTTTTCGCCGGAAAACTGATCCTGCCCACGGACGAATGAATGATCCCTGTCTTATCGAGCCGGAACTCCACCTTACCGGCCTTGATTTCCTTCACGGCCTTCGCAACCTCGAATGTCACCGTGCCGGTCTTTGGATTCGGCATCAGCCCGTGCGGCCCGAGCACTTTGCCGAGGCGCCCCGCGGATTTCATCATGTCCGGCGTGGCGATCACGGCTTCGTAATCGGTCCAGCCCTCCACAATTTTCTGAACCATATCGTCGCCGCCGACGAAATCTGCACCGGCCTCCTGCGCTTCGCGCACCTTGTCGCCACTGGCGATCACCAGAACGCGCTTAGACTTGCCAAGCCCGTGCGGCAACACTACCGTGCCGCGCACCATCTGATCGGATTGCTTCGGATCCACGCCCAAATTCAGCACCAATTCGACCGTTTCATCGAACTTCACGAAATGCGCCTTGCGAAGAAGCTCGGCGGCTTCCTCCAAGCGATACGGACGCGCCTCCACCAGCTTCCGCGCGCGATCGATATTCTTTCCGCCTTCCTTTGCACCATGCGCCATCGCTTCTCTCCGTTAATCTGTAACTTCGATTCCCATGTTGCGCGCCGTGCCCATCACCGAACGCATCGCAGCTTCTAGATTCGTCGTGTTCAGATCGGGCAGCTTCGTCTTCGCAATCTCTTCCACCTGCTTCTTCGTCACCTTCGCCACCTTGTTGCGGTTTGGCTCCGGCGAACCCTTCACGATTCCCGCCGCGCGCTTCAGCAGCACGGAGGCCGGCGGCGTCTTCAGGATGAAGGTGAACGTGCGATCGCTGTAGATCGTCACCAGAACGGGAAAGATCATCCCATCCGGCTCTTTCTGCGTCTTCGCATTGTATTGCTTGCAAAAATCCATGATGTTCACGCCGTGCGGACCTAGCGCCGTGCCCACGGGCGGTGCCGGCGTCGCTTTGCCTGCCGGCAACTGCAACTTCACCATTGACTGAACTTTCTTCGCCATTTCCTTTGTCCCCCGCGCGATTAAGCCGCGCGCTTCGTTCCTATGAAATCTTTAAGCGACTTTCTCGACCTGCGCGAAATCCAGTTCGACTGGCGTCGAGCGTCCGAAAATCGTCACTGTTACCTTCAGCGTGCTGCGGTCCGTATTCACGTCCTCAACCACGCCGGTGAAATTGATGAACGGGCCTTCGTTGATGCGAATCTTCTCACCGCGCTCGAATGACAGCTTCGGCTTCGGCTTTTCCGCGGTCGTCGTCGCGCGATTCAAAATGTTCTGCACTTCTTCTTCGGTCAGTGGCGATGGGGTCTGCCCCGATCCCACGAATCCCGTCACCCGCGGCGTCTGCCGAACTACGTGCCACGTGTAATCGTCCATATCCATTTCGACGAGCACATAGCCGGGATAACACATGCGCGAAGAGATCACTTTCTTGCCGCCGCGCACTTCCACCACGGACTCTGTCGGAATTACGATTTGGCCGATTTTGTCCGTCAAGCCGTACGCAGCCACTCGTCCTTCGAGGCTTTCCTTCACTTTCTTCTCGAAGCCCGAGTAGGTGTGGACGATGTACCAGTGCTTCCGGGGATCCCCCGTAGGATCACCGGCATGTTCGGCCGGGTTCGGCTGTCCCACATTCCCGCTGTTTTCGTTTGCCTGAATTTCGTCCATGCTAGAGCTTCTTTCCGATCTCTATCAGCCAGATCACAAACCTGGAGGAGAAGGCATCCGTTCCCATAAAAAAAAGCCCGAAAAGCGCCACGGTGACGATCACGACGATCGTCGTCGAGCGAACATCCGGCCACGAGGGCCAGCTCACCTTGTCCATCTCGACACGTACTTCGTGCAGGAACTGCCGCAGCCGCCTGGGCTGCTCGCCCAACTTCTCAATCGCGCCGGAACCGCCTCCCTCACCACCGCCGCGAATAGTCTGATCTTTCATCTTTACCGCTTCCGCCATGAGTTCTGACCTTATTTTCTACCGCTGCCCACCACTCCGGCTTGCTCAGTTCGCCGCCGGTCTCCAAAAGACTGGCAGGGGAGGAGGGATTCGAACCCCCACTCTCGGTTTTGGAGACCGATGGTCTACCGTTGAACCTACTCCCCTTTACCCTGAGCGCCATTCACGAAGGGTGATCCGTGAGCGCGTTTCGCGAAGCGCGATCCTGAGCGCTTTGTGCGTTTCAATCTACCCATCCGGCGCCGCAGATCCAGTTCCGCTCCCTCGCTGCACGAGAGCTAACTTTTTCTTGCGGCTCCAACTCTTGATCTCTCTTTCGCGCTCGCGAGCCGCTAACGACGAACCGCATCGCTCGCTCCAAATCAACTCAACCAGTCGCCGCTTGGCCGTGAACTCTGGCCCCACGCCCCAGTTGTGTCGCTTCACCCGTTCGGACATCCGTTGCAATCCCACATAAAGCGAACCGTCACTGCAACGGACCATGTACCAAAACCAAATCCTGTTCGCAGCCGTAGCCGTTCCAGGCATCGGGCATCCTGGGAATCAGCCGCCTACTTCACTTCCTTGTGCGACGTGTGCTTCCGGCACGTATTACAGAATTTCTGCGTCTCCAGCCGGTCGCTGTGCTTCTTCTTGTTCTTGGTGGTCGTGTAGTTTCGGTTTTTACAGTCGTTGCATTGCAATGTGATGATTTCGCGCATGGTTGTTTACTCAATGATGTCGGCCACGGCGCCTGCACCCACCGTGTGGCCGCCTTCCCGAATCGCAAATCGCAGTCCCTT
>JBOGMU010000196.1:0-13647 GCA_050746865.1 Candidatus Acidiferrales bacterium | reverse complement strand
GCGTCAATACCATTGACGCTCAAGCTGGCACTTATTTTTGCTTGCTGTGCCAAGCAAGCTGCCTCGAAAAGTTTCGCTATTTTGCGAATTGGCCGTGGCCGCCGTCGGCCCACGGATCGTAGGTGAGCGCGAAACGGACGCGTTCGGCGATTGTCGGATGCGTATAAAACATGAATACGTCGACGGGGTTGGGCGCGGGATCGGACAGGTCGATCTTGCCAAGAATTTCGAATGATTGCGCGGCGACCTGCGCTGAATTGGGCGTTAGCCCGTGCGTCACTTCGAGGCCGTATTGATCGGCTTGATGTTCGATGTGGCGGCTGAATGCGTTGGTGGTTGGGTTGGCCGCGAAGCTGAAAATCGTCAGCAGAAGCAGTAGCGCCGGTAGCGATGCCCAATCGCTCGCATCGCGAATCCCCCAGCGCGGTCCCCAACGGCCGAGCATCCAGTTCAGTGCGAGATAACCTAGGTAAAACACGATGAGCAGGAAGGCCTCGCCGGCGGCAATTCCTTTCGGAATGTGATTCAGGACGTAGTGTCCCATTTCGTGGCCGACGACAAAGACCGTCTGCGGTGTGTCGAGGTGCGCAATAGTCGTGTCCCACACGACGATGCGTTTTGATGCGCCGATGCCCGTGACGTAGGCGTTGAGCTCGTTGGTTTTTGCCGAGGCAGCCATCCAGTACATGCGGCTTTCGGGAATGTCTTTGCCCGTGCGCTGAACCATTTGTTCGAGTGCAGCGGCAAGCGGCGCGTCCTTTTGTGCGAGCGGCTCGAAATTGTGGAATAGCGGATCGACGACGACCGGCTGCACAAAGACGAGAAAGATTGTGATGGGAATTGTGGCGATCCAAAAGTAAAGCCACCAGCGGCGCGGGCTGCGGCGGAGAGCGACGTAGAGAAGCCACACGAGAAAAATCGCAAGCACGATGGTGAGTAGCGCCGATTTGGCCCCGTCGGCGAACCAGGAAAGCCACGATTGCACGCTGAGGCCGAATTTGAGCGAGATCCAGTGCTCGGCGGCGTCGACGGGGATGCCGAGAATATCGAGAACGATCACAAGCAACGCTGCGAATATCGCGCATTGGGCGAAGCGGAATTTGGTGGCGCGTTCGGCCCAGTCACGGAACTTCGGCGCGAGGCGTGTTTGGAGCACGATAAGCAGGATGAGGACGGAATATAGAAACGAGACGATGCTGCCCCAGAATTCGATTTGTCCGAGATGGTGCGCTTTGCCGTAAAGGTCGGGCGGAAGCGTGTAGCTGGAGATTTGTTCTTGCGGCGCTTGTGGCGTCGCGGAGGTGGATTGGGCTGCCGCAAGCGCGGGCGACGACGTCGAAAGCCGAAGCGTTTGCGCCGCGACCATTTGCGGCCAAGCAAACAGCAACAAACCTAGAACCGCCGCAAACACCAAGCCGACACGAAGAAAACGGTGGAATTGCCGCGCGATTGAAGGCGAATCGATCATTGTTTCAGTGGCTTAAGGCGAACGCTTCCTCGCCCGTCGGACAGGTGTCTTTTTGGACGCGCATGGCGACCGTTTCCGGCGCAAAAGCCGTCCACAGACTACTATAAAGGCACCAGCTCTCTTGAGGAGAAGCCATGAAAACCGGACATTTTGCGTTGGCGATGCTGCTCGCCCTCAGCATGAGCGCGATCACGGTGGCACAGGACAATTCGCAGGCCACAGGGCAGTCTGCCGATGCGTTAGCCGCAGCGGCGCGGCATGCGCGCCAGGAGCATAAGGATCAGCCGAAAGCGGCGAAGGTCTATACGAACGACAACATGCCGTCGAACGCGACGATCAGCTTTGTGGGTTCGGCGCCGAGCGCAAGCGCACCCGCGAAAGATGCAAACGCGCCTGCCGCGGACGCGGCGAAGGCTTCAGCTCCAGCGACTCAGAACGCACAAACGCCCTCAAGCCCGAGTTTGGGGAAGATGACTCCGGAGCAGAAAAAGGCCGCCGACGAGGCTGCATTGGTGACGGCGAAACAGCAACTCGAGACGGCCAAGAAGAACCTCGATATCCAGCAACGTAAGTTTGCACTCGATCAGCAGAGTTACATGACCAATCCTAACCACGACTCCGATAAAGCAGGCGAAGCGGCCCTGCAGAGCGAGCAGGACAGCATCAGCGCCAAGCAGGACGAAGTAGACGCGGCTCAGAGAGTCGTGAACGATCTCGAGATCCGGCTGGGTGTTTCCACAACGGCCTCGGACTCCAGCAGTCCTGCGAATTCACACCCCTTTTAACCTTCACTTCGGAGTAGACCGCCCTTCGCGTACAGCGGTCCGCGTCGGGTCACGAAACATAGGCCCAACTAATTGGGGTAATCCTCCCTTGACATACCAGAATCTCGGAGGCACAATGCGCCGTGTTTGGGGGCGTTGTGTTCCGGCGAACCCTTCCTTTTCGCCGGTAGTCAAAATTGCGAGGACAACAGTGCAACACCTACCGGGTTGGACCGTGCAATGTTTGAATGCGAATTGTTCGGCTCGCGGACGCTGGGTAAAGGTTCATTCTTCGGATACAGCGAACTGCGCGGAGTGCGGGAGCGCGCTGCAAAATGTGCCGCCCCCGCTTCGGCCGAGGCTCCGGATGCGTCCGCGACCGTCGCTGGCGCGGCGTAGTTTTGCACGGTCACGGTAAGCCTTGCGAATTCATCCAGGCCGCGAGGCTCCTGGCTCCGCCGCGATTAACGGTAGTCGCGCGATGACCGGCTGAAAAGAAAGCCGGTCGCTACGAAACCGTCGCGGCATTCGAGCTTCTGCGGCAATAGCCGACTCGATCTGCAACGAACGGGATGCCCCGCGACGTAGTTGCTCTGCAACATGAGCGAACAAGGACCGGCCCGGTTTCGACTCGCCGATAGCTAGCGAAGCCGGGCCTTTTATTTTTCGGCGGCGTCGTGAGGGTTATTTCGAGCTGGAAGATCTGAAAAAAGTGAGCGGCCAGTGGGGGGACCGGCCGCTCTGGGCATGGGGAGGTTATGGGGCCTGAAATCGGGTCGCGTCCGTTGGCCTTGGGGGAAGCCTTCGTGCTGTTCCCGAATCCAACGCGATAATGCCTGCGGATCGCGGCGGCAGCTATAGGCCGCTTGGTTTAATTTGCTGCGTACGAAGGTACTTGCGATGGTTTTCGCGGGACATTCGCCTCGTAGATGTTGCTTGTCACATATTGACTGTCTCTCTTCTGATCGAGGTTGCGCCGCGTTGATGCTATGCTTCGTCGAGGTTGACGGCATGAGAATTCTTCACCTGCGGCCTCTTCTTTTGATCGCAGCATTTGTTGTCCGCGCTAAATCCGCACCGCGGCGGGGCCGCTATTAAGCGCCGTGCCTTGCTGTCGGCACAAGATATTGCTCTGCAGGCGACCCAGACACGTTTGCTGTTTGGCTCGGTCTACGAATCAAGTACACGAACCTGACAGACGTAAATCTGATTCTGGATCGAGAAATTGGAAAAGCCTGGTACGCGCAAAAAGTTGCGCGCAACGTGCGTGATCTCGCGAGCGGGGTATACGAGTCCAATCCGAACATAGACTGGATGCCCCAGGACCACTTGCCAGTAAAACCTAGCTTAGCTCAACCCGATGCGGACTTCGTGATTCTGTCTCCCGGCGAAAGCTTTGAGGGCCAAGCCCAGCCAGCTGTGATAGCAGAATATGCAGGGCAAAAAATCTCAGGCGTGGTGAAACCGGGAGTCCACGTATTTCAGATGGGCCTTTCGGCTTGGGATCACCCCGGTAGTCCATCCCACTTTGCGAAGTCCTGGCAGAGATTTGGGAAATTGATGACAGGAACCGTAATAACCCAACCCCTTACAATAACGATTCCTCCGAATCCCGCGGTAGAGTTCAATTGCCAATAGTTGGAGACCTTGCTAACTCCATCACCAATGGGTGAGCGAGCCGTCGGGGCGCTGATAGATCGGGCGGTCGGGCGACGCCACAGTCACCTCGCTGATTTGAGTTAGGGGGCTGGTGTCGATGGTGACGCCTAGGCCCGGGCGATCGTTCGGGTAGAGTTTGCCGGCTTTGAAATCGGCGTATTCGGGAAGATAGGGAATACTGCGACCGGAGTAGTTGTATTCAAAAAGCACGGCGTACGGATATGTGACAAGGCAGTGCACAAGTGCCGCTTCGGCGACTGGCCCGGTAAAGTGCGGGACCATGCCGATGGCGTGCGTTTCACAAAGGCCCATGATTTTGATGTATTCGGTGATGCCGCCAACGTTGGGCAGAGTGCAGCGGTTGTAGTCGATGTCGTGATTCTCGACGAGAGGGTTGAAGTCCCACCGCCAGCCCCATTCTTCGCCCGCTGCGATCGGGACGGCGGTCATCTGGCGCAGCTTGGGAATGTCCTGAAGAAAATTTTCGGTGCGAACAGGGTCTTCGACGAGATAGGGCTGATACTCCTCGATCATGCGGCAGGCGCGCAAGGCGTCGTCATATTCGAATCGCTGGTGGAAATCGACGCTCCAATCACCGGTGGGCCCTAAAGCGTCACGCAGATTCTTCGCCTCGTCCGCGAGTTGAAGAATGCTCTTGCGCACGTCCCAGAAGTTGCCTTGCGCGTCGGCGGCACCAATGCGATATAGCTTGTAGCCTGCTTCGATGGTGGCCTGCACGCGTTCTTTCTGCGACGGGCGCGCGCCACCGGCAGCGGTCTTGGGGGAGACATTCCCTGTGTTGTACGTTTCACAATAATCGCGAACAGGGCCGCCGAGCATCTGGTGGATGGGCACGCCGAGCGCTTTACCTTTGATATCCCAAAGAGCGAGATCGAGTGCGCCGAGTGCGTCGAGTTTTTCCGTGCCCGGCGGATAGAAATACGCCATGTAATTGCGCTGCCAATCTTCTTCGATTGCGAACGGATCGCGGCCGATGAGGAATCCGGCGCACTGCTCGAGCGTATCCTTTCCGCCGCCTTCGCCGATGCCTGTGATCCCGGCATCAGTCTCTACAGTGACGAGCATATTGCTTTGATTGAAGAGCGGGTTGAAATCGGGCGGCTTCCAGATGCGAATGCGCGTGATTTTCGCTTTCGGAAGCGAGGCTTGTGCAAGCTTCGCGAGACCGAGAGACGCAGCGGGCACAGCCGCGAGCGATTTCAGGAACGATCTGCGCAACATGGGCGAATCCTTTCGGCACTTGAGCGAAAAAAGTTCAGGCTGAGGGTACGCCCGTTGCCGATTAGGGGCAACAATTTGTGTGCGAATTGTGTGCGACGTTTTTGAGCTTCCGGCAACCGCGTTTTGATGCGAAGGTAATTCGATGGAAGCCGTGATTTTCGTGGGCGTGCAAGGATCTGGAAAGACGACGTTTTACAAGGAGCGTTTTGCGGATACCCACGTTCGGATCAGCCTCGATATGCTGCGAACCCTGCGCCGTTAGGAATTGTTGTTCGATGCATGCCTACGAGGCAAGCAATCGTTTGTGATCGATAACACGAATCCGCTGCCAAGCGACCGCGCACGCTACATCGGACCTGCGCGAGCAGCCGGCTTTCAGATGGTGGCGTATTACTTCGAGACGTCTTTTCAAGATGCAATCAGGCGCAACAATCAGCGCTTGGAAAAAAGGAAGATTCCGGTTGTGGCGGTAGCGGGAACGTTCAAGAAGATACAGCCGCCAATGCTGGCCGAAGGATTCGACGCGCTTCACGTGGTGACAATATCCTTGGAAGGATCGTTTGCAATTGCAGGGCGTGGAAAGAGTAATCCTGCCTCGTAAATGCCTGTTCAAAAGGCCAGCGTGACGGATTGGGGGAGTACTTATTTGCTTGGCGTTCTCGCCCGCGTGCAATGTGGCTTACTGAGGGCATCGCAAGGCACTATTTTAGAGCCATCGTTTCGTCAGAGGAGCACACATGAAAAAGGCACTTTTGGGCGGCGCGGCTTTGCTTCTTGGCGTATTGATTTCTTTCGGTTCGGCTGCGGCGCAAGGTCCAGCCGGCGCAGGGGCCGCGGCCGCCGCGCAGGAAAGCTCGCACAGCGCGGATTCTCTGAATCCCATCAAGCTCTTCAAAAAGGATTCGAAGAATACGAGCGAACCGCTCCGCAGCCGAAGCGATTACGAGGCGAAGCTCACTCCAAAGATGCAAGCCGAAGGACTGTTGGGCAGTTACGCGTCTCTAACAGAGGCTTGCTCGCCGTACACGGAGTTGTATGACTGCCTTGCCGGGCTTCATGCGAGCCACGACGTGGGCGTGGATTTCAATTGCGTGCGCGCAGCCGTGTCGGACGTGCACACGACGGCAAATGTCTCGAACTGCAAGGTCGCAGACGGAGATAAGCAGCTAAGCCTCGCGAAGGCAATTCGCGTGCTCAAGCCGGACGCCAATTCAAAACAAGCCGCAAAAGACGCCGAAGAGCAGGCCCGCGACGATATCAAGGCAGCCCAGGAGTAGTTCTCCGGCGACGGAGTCGACTTACTTTTTGTCTGCAGGCATCAGCTCGGTCCACGGGATATTAGGGATAACGTGACCCGTGCCGTCGATGAGCCGGATATTCGCCGTTTGCATCAGCGAGTTTACTCCGACGACCTCAAAAACCCCTTGGTGCTGCGGGCTCTTCACGTGCTGGCCGCTTCTTGGAGGAACCGCTTTCGATGGACTTGCCACATTTGCCTCCCAGCTATGCGCCCGTTTGGCTGGATTCCAACGGGTACAAATGTAATTGCGAGCGCAGCCCGCGAAAAGCAGTTGCGGCGGTGCTCGTTGCAACAGAACTGTATTGTTGCCGTATGATGCCTTGCTGATCGGAGACGACTCGCGTTGTCACTGGGCACCTCGGAGAAAGGTTCGAGGCCGCGTCAATCAATGAGGGGATGATACGCCCCCTGCAAGCCGTCCGGCAATATCGAACGTAAGCGGACACCGAATATGAGCCGGGTTCCGAAGATGGCGACGCTGCTTGGCAGTTGCGTGAGACGCGAATTCGGATCAGCCAAAAGACCATTAGAGCGAGCGGTAGAAAGCTGAGGACAAGCAGTGCGCCACTCCGGCGCAGCACGGCAGGAAAAACTTGTTGGCGCGCCAAGAAAATTGACGCAGCGGCAATAAAGAATGCAAAGCACATGCGCCACAAATGGCGGGAAATGCGTTGTGCGCCGTAGATACCACCCCGAACGAGTAAGCGAATGTCGCCGATTCCGGCAGCCAGTGTAACCGAGCCGAGAAAACCATAGGGACCAATCGAGTATCCGTGGGCCAATCCCGTTGGGCTCGTTAGCGCTTCTATCGCATAAGTGATGATCGCCGTTTCGAGCGCGAGCAGTACGGCAAGTGCGGCCCAATCGAATATCCCTGTTTTCGCATCCCTGCGCCGGGCAGTTATCCAAGCCGTGGCGACAAGATAGAGTGTGAGGGCTCCTCCCAGAACGTCAGCCGGTCGAGACTTTAAAACCGCCAGGTAGATGCCGGTGAGGGCCAAGCTCAGCATTGACGCGACAAAAACAGTTCCTGCAGAACCGTGCCGACGGGAGCCTTTGCGAAAAGACACTGCCGCTGCACCAGCAAAAAATCCCACCACGCCGCTGCAAATATGCATTACCAGTAATGGCGTTAGTCGCATTTGCGCCTCTTGGTTTATGACCACGATCGGCCAGTCGCTGTCTATTTGTACGAATGACCTGTGTCTAAAGTCCGCAACCATTAGGAAGGCCGTTGGAGATCGACGCGAAGATTTTGCGGGAAGGGGTGCGGCGTATTAGGATTAGCGTCGCATGGCGACGACTTTCGAACAGGCCGCGAAGGCCGCAACCGGCGCGCGCGGCGAAATGCTATGGGAGTTTTGGTACCCGGCGCTGCGTAGCGATCAGCTTGGGCCGCACAAACTGCGTCGAGCGATGCTGCTGGACGTGCCGCTGGTCCTGGGACGCGATTCTGCCGGCAAGCCGTTCGTGCTAATGGATGTCTGCCCGCATCGCGCCTACCCACTTTCGTTCGGACAGTTTGATGGACGCGCAGTCGAATGCGCGTACCACGGCTGGCAATTTGACGCGCACACGGGCCAGTGCGTACATATCCCTTCGCTGATGCCCGATTCGAAGTTGAAATGCGAACGGATTCAGGTAGGCAGCTTTCCCTGTGCCGAGCGCGACGGCATGATCTGGGCGTACATGGCGAACCCTGAGGGGCGCGCGATTCCGGATGCGAGCGCTTTGCAGCCTGCGCCGGAGCTGCCGGTCTTCAGCAAGAGTTACAAGACGGCTCATTTGTGGGCCGATCTGCCGTGCAATGTCGATCAGGCAATCATTGGGCTGATGGACCCGGCGCACGGGCCGTTTGTGCATCAGGCATGGTGGTGGCGGACGCGCCATAGCATCCGCGAAAAATCGAAGCAGTTTGAGCCGATCCCCAATGGCTTTCGCATGAGCCCGCACGCTCCCTCGGCGAACAGCGCGCCCTATAAGATTTTGAAATTCATCACGGGAGAACCGGCCACGACGACAATCGATTTCGTGCTGCCGAATATGCGTTTTGAGCAAATCCGCGCCGGAAAGTATTGGCTATCGAGCCGTACGACCGTTACGCCAGTCCGGAGCGATTTCTGCCGGTTGGATTTCGTGGCGGCATGGAACATTCTGCCGTGGTTCCCAATTGTGCCATTCATTCTGCACGTCCTGGGGCCGCGATTTATCCGCCAGGACACGGAAGTGATCAAAAAGCAGTCGCTTGGGCTCGCATATTCGGATCGGATGATGCTCGTGGGCGACGCTGATCGCCAGGCGCGCTGGTACTTCGATTTGAAGGCGGCATGCGTCGAGTCGCGGCGTTCGGGCGAGCCGATGCGGCATCCGATGGATGGTCCTGTGACACTGCGCTGGCGTTCCTGATTCCCTTAGTACTGACCTGACGTTGTTCACGCCTTATCTTCGCCTGCCCCAATTTGGACCCGCCGTCCAGTTGTTGGGTGCTGCCCACAAGAACATAGTTCCCTCGTCGAATGCGGGCGGTAACCGTCCTTCTCACGAGCGAAGTGCGCCTCGCATTCGCCATCCTGCCCCGAATTTTCTTGGGGGAAAGTTCGCCGAACCTTCGCCTGTAGCGCGTTTTTTTTGAGATGGCGTCCGGTGGATGGCATTTAGGAGAGCAGGAGGGAACATGAAGCGCATGGTTCTGGTATTGGCGGCATTGGGATTTGCAGTGCCGGCTTCCGCGACGCCGAATGTGGCCGTAAAGTGCGCGGCGAATGAAGAGAGGGTGTGGGTCTACGATAATCTGACGACGTGGGACGTAAGCGTGAGGCTGAAGTGCGGCACGCTTGTGGCCGTACTCGGTGCTGAAAAGGGATATGTGAGGGTCCTTACGGCGGACGGCAATGAGGGTTATGTCCCTGCGGCTGCGGTGCCTTCGTCGGAGCTGGCGCACGTGATTGTGGTGGTTAACCCTGCACCTGCCGCAAGCGTCGCCGCTGCGGCGCGGACAAAGGAACAAGCGCAGATCGCGCAACCGCCCAGCGCGTTGCCTGTGGCGCAAGCAGCGCCTTCTTACATGGGCGCTGCGCCGCGTTCCGTAGAATTAGCGCGAGTCGATGTCATGCCGACGCCCACGCCAGCACTGCAAGCGAGTCCCGCACCACCGGTAAACATGGCGCCTTCGGTCGCACCTCTCCGTCCAATGCCCTCTCCGGCGCAAGAGAGCAAGCCGGCGCCGGCGAGTGTTCCCGCACAGGTGCAAGCGCCTGCTTCGATCCCGAGCGCGCCGCCAATTACACGCACCTCGAGCGATGGCTCGATGCAGAGCTACACCCGCCCGACGCCGGCACCACGCGCGGCTGCGCCAGAAAATGCTACGCGGGAAGGTGCGACGCTCGTCGTTGAAGACATGAACACGCCGGTGCCTCCACCCGCATTGCAGTCGCCCCCGAAAGTGGTGAAAGCGGCGAATGTCATAACGACCGCGCGGAAACGAAGCCCGATGCTTTCGGGCACGCCAGCGTACAGCGATGACGTTGAGGATTTGCCGGATGCTAGTGCGGTGCCGACTGAAGATCTTTCGGCTTGCAGCGTGTACTTCTCGGTTTATGGTGTGACGCCGATGCAATACAAGTGGATTGCCGACGAGCGCGAGAAAGAATTTCCGGGCGTGTGCCCCGCGCCGGAGCCGTCAATGGTCGATTACGTAGTGATTTTCACGCACGACCTGGACTCTTTTATCACGACGCTTCCGGAAGCGATCCATACGGATAGCAACGGTTTTTCGGATTGGACTCCCGTGACCGCCGCAGACGACACCCAAATTCCGGCGTCAGAACTGGACAGGGCGCGCCGCGAATATGCGTGGGTGTTTCGCGTACATCGGGGATCATACGATCCGAGCAAGGTCACCCCGCGGTGGCGCCCGCTTTACACTAAGACGGATCGTGAATCGTCGAAAAGCATTGAGGATGCCATGCAGTTCATGGCATCGAATGCGTCCGTACGATAGGCACTTCAATGGCGCCCAACGCAGAGCGCTTAAATCGAACGTCGTTTCTGCCCTTGCATCATCCGGGCCGGTCACGAGCACAGTGGCTGGCCCGGAATGAATTTTTCTCGGATCGTAGTTTGCCACGATGGTCGCGCCGATAGCGGTGGGCGACGTCCTGCCCCCGTGCCTCAAGAATTTGCCTATGGATTCCATCCAAATGTTGCATTGGCCTTCCCGCCGGGTGCCCCTTACAGTGATGCCACTCGGAAGAGGGCCGAGATTATCGAAAGGAGTGCTTCAACCGACATCTATGAAGAAATATAAATTGGAATACATCTGGCTCGACGGCAGAAAGCCGATTCCCGAGCTGCGCGGGAAGACGACAATTAAATCCTTTGAGCATGAGCCCACGCTTGGCGAGCTGCCGCTCTGGGGATTTGACGGCAGCTCGACTATGCAGGCTGAAGGGCATAGCTCGGACTGCATTTTGAAGCCGGTTACTCTGTACCCGGACGCCAGCCGCAAGGATGCTTTTATTGTCCTCAGTGAAGTGATGCATCCCAATGGCACTCCGCACTCCACGAATATGCGCGCCACCATTGAAAACGATCCCGATTTCTGGATCGGCTTCGAACAGGAATATTTCCTTTACAAAGATGGCCGTCCATTGGGTTTCCCGTCGAGCGGCTATCCGGGTCCGCAGGGCCCCTACTATTGTGGCGTCGGATACAAGTACATGGGCAACTTGGCCCGCATGATCGTCGAAGAGCACTTGGACCTTTGCCTTGCAGCCGGTATCAATCACGAAGGCATCAACGCTGAGGTTGCCAAAGGCCAGTGGGAGTTTCAGATTTTCGCCAAGGGTTCTGCGAAGGCCGCAGACGACACTTGGACTGCCCGCTATTTGATGGCGCGTTTGTGTGAAAAGTACGAGGTTGACCTCGAACTCTATTGCAAGCCGATTAAGGGTGACTGGAATGGTTCAGGCATGCACACCAATTTCTCCACAAAATACATGCGCGAGGCCGGCGGACAGGAATATTTCGAGGCTCTCATGAAGGCCTTTGAAGCAAATATTCCTGAACACATTGCCGTCTATGGACCGGACAATCACCTCCGGTTGACGGGCCTTCACGAGACGCAAGCGATCGATAAGTTCAGCTTTGGCCTTTCCGATCGCGGCGCTTCCATTCGCATGCCCGTCAACTTCATCAAGCAGGGCTACAAGGGCTATCTGGAAGATCGCCGCCCGAATTCTCAAGGCGATCCTTACCAGATCGTTTCGCGCATTCTGAAAACGATCAAGACTGTTCCTCTGCCCACGGCTGCCGCGGCGAGCGCGGACTGATCTGCACCGAGCTGAAAGATGATCTAAAGGGGGCCAACTCTAACTTGGCCCTCTTTGTTTGTGAGCACCGCTGGCAGCATTAGCGCTTGGCTCTTGCATCTTTTACTTGCGTTCTTTCCTTTCTCTCAGGCGTGCACCCGTAGTGCGTGCCTATTTGTCAAGCCGCTGTTACAATGTTTACCCATGGCAGACTGGCGCCAAATCCAAGCCCGCATTCGCAAGGCTAAGAACAGCCTCGACCCCGCCGCGAAACTTTCGGATTTGTATCAGCGCACGCGTGATGGAATGGTCGCTTGGGAGATAGGGGCTGTAGAAGAGAAAAATGGAAGGAGCGACGAAGCGGTGAAGTGGTACAAAGTTGCAGCCGATAAGTTCCGGCGCGCGGATTGGAAAAAAAAGGCCGAGGAGGCCTTGGCTCGCCTTGGCGTGGAAGCGCCCGAAAAACAAGAAGCAGTAGAAGACGGAGCTGAATTGAATAACTCGATCATCGAAACGGAGCGCGCGGACATTCACAAAGAACAAGCCGCGCCGCTTGCCGTTGGCGAGATTGTGGATGACGCCGACGATGAGGCTGCTGAGGACGAAGTCTCGCAACCCGATGCAATATCAGCCGATGCACAGCCAGGCGCTCCCGGCGATGGCACTAAGAAAAAACGGCGTCGTGGTCGTCGTGGGGGCCGTGGTCGGCGTCGCAAGGGGAATGCGAGTGTGGCGCCGGGCCTGCCAGCGCAAGCGTTTGCTTCAGCTGCGCCTTCCGCGCAGAACTCGCCCTCTTCGCATGCGCCCCAACCTATTGCAGCTGCGACTGCGCGGCAGGAAAGGATTGAATATGAGGCACCGCAGCGCGAGTCCCAGCGCCCTTCGCGTCCTGAGCCGGCTAATCAAGCGCCGCAATTGCCGTCAGAGCGTGCCGCCCATGGTCGGAGCGATCCGGCGCTTTCGTCCCGGATGGCTCATCTGGAGTCGTTGCTCCGCCGCCTGATGCAAAGTCCGCTGCATCATCTCAGCGAAGCTGACGAAGCGCCCGCCGGACCCGGCGTGTTTCTCCTTTCTGAGGCGGACCAATCAGGTTCTTATTATGTAGAGTCCTGCCAGACGCTTCGCGTCGGCGTCGGAAACCTGGTGCGCGGCGTCCGCGCCCAAAAAGGGAATCGCGGTCGCTTTGGCGAAAGCAACCTGAAGCAGCAACTTGCCGAATATCTCGGTATCAGTGAGGCGAAGGTCTCTCAATACCTGAAAGACCACTGTGTGGTTCGCTGGATTCAGCTTGACGAGGAGGCCAGCAACCTGGCCCATTTCGCCATCGGCATTCTCAGGACGCCACTTAACATTGACTGAGCAAATCCATTCGAGTGACGTTTTGTGACGGGCAAAGAAAATACGCTAGTTTGGGATTGGTTATCCCAAACTAGCCTTTTTGTGCCGGTTTGGGGGTTTTCCATCTGGCTGCCCATGTGCACCGTTCAACCCCCTATTTACCCATTTGAACGCCCTGTGCTAGACTGCCCATCGCTTTCCAGGCAAACTCTAATAGGATAAGCATTTACGGGCGGACTCCCGCCCGTGAGGGGTCAGGCTTTTCGCAGGGTTTGCCTGGCATTTTGGGCTCGAGTTCAAAGTCATTTTACTACTCGTGTTTTCAGCGTTGAAGTTCCTGAGGAGAGCACATGGCAAATGCAGTAAGCAATAAAGTTTGGAAGACTTTTGATTGGGCGCTATGCAAGACCGCCGGCGCAACCTTCAACACAATTCAATTTTTCAACAAACGCAATCCCAATCCTTCGTTCACACCGAAATGGTCCGATAAGCCCCTTTTGAAGTCGTGGGAGAAATCGAAGCCCACGCTGGGTTGGCCGCGCACCACGGATTCGCTCTGCCCCGAAT
>JBOGMU010000195.1:0-7981 GCA_050746865.1 Candidatus Acidiferrales bacterium | reverse complement strand
CAGTATCGCGGAGCTCATATCGCCTCTCGTTTGCAGAATGTTCCCGTGGGCGCATCGCACGTGTCGCAGAAGTCCGGCTCATCGCCGCGCTTGGATCCTCGTTCCAGGAGAAATTAGCCATGTCCATCAAGATCCTGCTCGTCGAGGACAACGAAATGAACCGGGACATGCTCAGCCGTCGCCTTGAGCGCAAAGGCTACACCGTCGTGGCCGCGCACGATGGCGCCGAAGGGCACGCCTTGGCGCATTCGGAATCTCCCGACCTTATCCTGATGGATATGAGCCTTCCGGTAATGAACGGATGGGAAGTCACTCGATTGCTCAAATCCGAAGAAGCCACGCGCCACATCCCGATTATCGCTCTCACCGCTCACGCGCTCGCCACCGACCGTGCCAAAGCCATCGAAGTGGGCTGCGACGACTATGACACCAAGCCCGTAGACTTCGGCAGGCTTCAGGAAAAAATAAACAGTTTGCTGTTGGAGAAGAAACTCTCATGAATTCCCGGCCGAATCGCGTCCTGATCGTCGACGACAACGAGATGAATCGGGATATGCTCGCGCGGCGACTCGAACGTAAAGGCTATCAAGTCAGCGTCGCCACGAGCGCACACGAGTTGATGGAGCGAATCAAGAAAGACTCGATTGAACTCGTGCTACTCGACATCGAAATGCCGGAGATCAGCGGTCTGGAAGGTCTCCAGCGCGTTCGCACCCTCTATTCCGCCATCGAGTTGCCGGTAATCATGGTCACGGCCAGGAATCAAAGCGAAGATATTGTCAAAGCCCTGCAAATGGGCGCCAACGACTACCTCACCAAGCCCATCGATTTCGCCGTCGCCCTGGCGCGCATCGGCACGCAACTCTCGCACAAGCGCGCCCAAGAAGGGTTGAAGGAAAGCGAAGAGCGCTATGCTCTCGCGGCTCGCGGCGCGAATGACGGCCTCTGGGATTGGAACCTCGCGACCAACGTGATCTATTTTTCAGACCGCTGGAAGGCCATGATCGGCTATGCCGAAGACGAAATGGGCGATAAGCCCGAAGAGTGGCTGGACCGCGTCCATAGCGATGATCGCCAGCGCATGCTGGAAGAACTCTCCTTGCACCAGAACGGGCAGACTCCCCACTTCGAAAACGTCCATCGCATCCGACACAAAGACGGCACGTTCCGCTGGATGCTGAGCCGCGGGCTCGCTGTTCGTGACCGCCTCGGGAAACCCGTACGCATGGCCGGCTCGCAGACCGACATCACCGAAGGAAAAGTTTCGGACCCGCTGACCGGCTTGCCCAATCGCTTGCTCTTCCTCGATCGCCTCGATCGCTTGATGAAGCATTCCAAGCGGCATTCCGAGCGGCTATTCGCAGTACTTTTCCTCGACCTCGACGCGTTCAAAATGATCAACGATTCCCTCGGTCACTTGATTGGCGATCAACTCTTGCTTGCTGTCTCCAAGCGCCTCGAAAAATGCCTGCGATCGAGCGATACCGTCGCCCGGCTCGGACAGGAGACGTTCACTCTGGCCCGCATGGGCGGCGACGAATTCACCGTGCTGCTCGATGATTTGAAAGACCCCGCCGATGCGAACCGCGCTGCAGAACGAATCATGGAAGGTTTATCCGGCCCATTCGAGCTGGAAGGCAAGGAAGTGTTCACATCCGCCAGCATCGGAATCGCTCTCTGCAATTCCGCTTACAAAGACCCGGAAGAGATCATGCGCGATGCGGACACCGCCATGTATCGCGCCAAATCGCTCGGCAAAGCACGGTTCGAAGTCTTTAACGCGGATATGCGCGCGAGCGTTATGGCTCGCCTTGAACTCGAGACCGACCTTCGTCGGGCACTCGATCGCGAGGAGTTCTGCAACTACTATCAGCCGATCGTTTCGCTCTCAAGCGGTGAGATCACAAGTTTTGAATCTCTGCTGCGTTGGCAGCACCCGACGCGCGGATTGCTCGGGCCCAAAGAGTTCATTTCTGTCGCGGAAGACACCGGCCTCATTCGTGAACTCGGCTGGTGGAGTTTGCGCGAGGCCTGCTGCCGCATAGCCGAATGGCGCTCGATGGACCCAGGCCGCGAACTGATCGTCAGCGTGAATCTTTCCATCAAGCAATTCGTTCAACCCAATTTGGTGGAGAACATAGGAAATTTGCTGAAGGAATTGAACCTCGCTCCGGATGCATTAAAACTCGAAATCACGGAAAGCACAGTGATGGATGATCCGGCGACAGCCGTCGAAATGCTTCGCCAGATGAAAGCACTCGGCATCCGCCTGGCAATCGACGATTTCGGGACCGGATATTCGTCGTTGAGCTATTTGCACCGCTTCCCACTCGATACACTAAAAATCGACCGCTCGTTCATCAGCGGCTCGAATGGCGGAGTAAACGGAATGGAAATCGCGAAGACCATCATGCCGTTGGCCAAAAATCTCAGCCTCGATGTAGTTGCGGAAGGAGTCGAAACGGCGGAGCAGGCGCAGGAGCTCAAAAGATTGGATTGCAAATACGCCCAAGGCTTCTTCTTTTCGAAACCATTGACCCGTGAGGATGCCGAGGCCCTTCTTACGCAGAACGTAGCCTTGTGATGTGCCGCCTGCCATGACGACATCGAAAACCTATATCATGGACGACCCTCGCGAGGGCCAGCGCCTTCTGGACAAGGCCGATCCGGAGGTCTGGATCTCAAAATTCCTCGCGCCTCACTTTGTTCGGGTCACCAGCTTGCTATCGGTGGGATGCGGCCCCGGCGTATTCCTGCCTGAGATAGCCGAAACGCATCCCGAAATGAAAGTGGCTGGAGTTGATATCAGCGCGCGCCGCGTCCGCGATGCGCAGGAGCGTTTCCACGGACTCCCGAATGCGCGCGCCCACCAAGGCGATGCAATGGCGCTCCCGTTCGAAGAAAATTCCTTCGATCTCGTTTTCTGCCGGTTTTTAATGGAATACTTGCCTGACAAACCACTCGCGGTTCGCGAAATGGTGCGTGTTTGTAAGCCGGGCGGAACGATCCTGTTGCAGGATTTGGATGGTCAACTTTTGTGGCACTTCCCCGAGGACGCCGAACTCCGCCGTAATACGGAGCGCGTGATTGAGCATTTGGCGTCTACTGGGTTTGATCCGTTTGTCGGCAGAAAACTCTTTAGCCTGTGCCTGGGCGCCGGACTCACCGACGTTCGCGTTCAACTCGACCCTTACCACCTCTACGCCGGAGCGATCGACGAGCGCCAGTTCTCGCAATGGCGCACGAAGCTCGAAATAGCGCAGCCCCAGTTAGTGACCGTTCTGGGCAGCGAGGGTGCCGCCCAAACCTATTCGGAAAAGTTTCTCGGCTACCTGCAAAACCCCGAGACTCTTACGTATTCCTGCCTCTTCACAGTCACGGCCACCAAACCGGGTCCGCAATTGTCGAGTTGAGTTAGCTCGTCTTTCGGCTACTTCTCTTCCGCGGCGAGCGCCGCCGTTTCGTCGCGCGCGCTTCCGGCTCTTCCTGCGATGCTAAACGCCCGGTGGTGCTATCAGGATCCATATCCGTCACGCGCTCTTCGTTCGCAATGTCGTCGATCGGCATGAGTCCCGGGTTTCCGCCTGTTTTTCCAGCCCTGCGATTTTTGGTAAACGCCATGTTCGTTACCTCCTCAAGTTTCGCAGTATAGGCGCGTTGGCCGGGTGATCTATCCAGTGCGGAATGTACGTGCTGCCCAGAATTCGATGTAGTGCGTTCCCTTGCGTTCGCTGCCCAGCTCAGGAACTCCTCCCTGCTCATACAGTTCAGAATTCTTGTCTCATTTATACCGGCCAACATCGCCGTTGCCGCTCCGAACTCCATAAACCGAAGTTGCGAGGGGCCATGCGAGTCTGTGCCCAGAGAAATCCTGCATCCCGCTTGTTTAGCAAGTTTCACCAGATCGATGCTCAAATCTTGCCTGTCGGGATAGGAATCGATCTCCACGGCTTTGTCGAGTTCCGCCGCCAATGCGAATACCCTCTTCCAATCCGCACTCAATCCGAGCCTATGGTTGTAAATTCGCCCGCGTGGATGTCCAAGAATTTGGATGTCAGGATTCCGCAGCGCCGCAAGATAACGCTCCGTCTGGTCTTCCTTTTTCCGCAGCGACGAATGAAAGCACCCCAGTACGATATCCAACTTTGCCAGCGCGGCGCTCTCCATGTCGCCCTCGCCGCGTGGGTTCAGATTCATCTCCAACGAACGCAACACGCGCAGCCTGCGCCCGGCGCGGGCCATCGAATCATTGATCGCATCGATCTCCTGTGCCTGCTGCGCAAGTTGTGCCTCATCGATTCCGCCAGCAATCTTTAGTCCTTTTGAGTGATCGGTAATCGCAATGTACTCGTAGCCGCGTTCGATTGCCGCTTCGACCATCGCGCCAATCGATCCCTCGCCATCACTCCAATCGGTATGCATCTGTAAATCGCCATGGATCGCGCCAAGCCATGACGGTTTCTTTGCCAGCACGATCGCGCATGAGTCATGGTGAGGAAATTTGCGCGGATATGCGGTGGATCGGGCGCAATTTGGCCTTCGCTGACCCATCCCACGAGCAGCCGCTCGATGTAAGGACCAACGCCGGGCAGTTCCGTCAAACTGCGCCGCTGATTTATCAGCGCGCCCGCTTCTTCGGTCCATAAAAGCGCGCGTCTTGACGCGCGTCTCAAGGCGCGATTCGCAGGCGGTGGCGCAGTTTCCGCCTCCAACGCGAGCAACTCGGCAATTTGCGAATTATCCAGCAAGGAATGGGCTCAGAGCGTTAGTGTCGTCGCAACAGGGCTACAACAAATCGAGTGCAGACTGATTTTCTCGTTCGACCTGTTTCGTGGTGCATGCTTCGGGTGACTTTTCTGGTCGCCATCGCAAAAATTTCGTCCCGTGACGGAATCTCCCACCTGTGAAATGATCGAATTCGACCTCGGCGACCAACTTCGGATCGAGCGGCTCCCATTCCATCGACCGCTTAGTACTCCAGCGGCTCAGCCCGCCCGGTGCTTTGCCGGTGAATCCCGGTGGTTTAACCAGTCTTTCCAGCTTTTTGGTTAGCGCAGGCCTGTCCTCATTGTGAATCGAAGACGTATACCCGACGTGGTTCAGCGTCTTTGTATCGTCATAGAGGCCCAAGAGCAACGAGCCCACGAGCTTCTTCTTCTCTAAATAGCGAAATCCACCGACCACGCAATCAGCCGTTCGCCCCTTTTTGATCTTCTGCATTCCTTCGCGGTTCCCGCTTTGGTACGCTAGGTCGTCTCGCTTCGCCACAATTCCATCCAGCCCCACGCCCATGTGAAACCACTTCCGCGCCATTTCAATGTCCTTTGTGACTGGGGAAAGCCGTACTCGCTCGTTCCCACGTAAGAATTTCTGCGCAAACGCCTCGAGCGCAACTCTCCGTTCCCGCAGCGACGAAGCTGTCAGCTTCTTTCCAGTTGAATCGACAAGCAAATCGAACACGATGTAAAGGCATGGCGTAGCGTTGCTGAGTTTCTTGATCCGGGAAGCCGCAGGATGAATCCGCATCAGCAAATCATCAAACGAAAGACTGCCATCCACGGGAATTACAATCTCGCCGTCCAGCACAAACTGCTTTCCAGTAACATCGGCTAGTGCGCGCACCAGCTCCGGGAAGTAGCGCGTCAATGGCTTACCCGACTTCGATTCCAGATCGACGCGGCCGCCATCGCGAAACGCAATGCACCGGAACCCGTCCCACTTCGGCTCATAATGCCAATCAGCACCTTTCGGCAACTCCCGCGCCGGTTGCGCCTCCATGGGCTCGTAACCCTTTCGAATAGGCAGGCTCATACGCTTCAGACACTCTCACTCGCGAAACACAATTGCATCATCCCCGGGACTGCGAAGAGCGGCTCGAAGGAACCTCTTAGTCGCGGAAACTGCATGCCGTCACTCACTTTCGTGCAAGGGCCGCCAAATCCGTCCGACCTCCTTTCGCGAGCAGCGGCTCCCAAAGATCGCCGATCCTTCGCAATCGTTCTGGCACCGTCTGCATCGTGAAATCTTCTGTTTTGATCCCCTTCTCGACTTCTTTCCACGTTACGGGAGTCGAAACGGTCGCCATCGGTTTCGGACGTACCGAATAGACTGAAGCGAGCGTCCGGTTCCATGCGTTCTGGTTGTAATCCACAAGCACACGCCCGCGAGGCCGTTTTGCCACTCGATATTCTGCCGTAACTAAACTCGGATTGTTTCTGGCCAACTCCATTGCAAATGCCTTTGCGAATGCCCAAACCTCTTTCTGCGCCGGCCCGCGCTCAATCGGCACGTAGACATGAATGCCGCGTGACCCAGTCGTTTTTGCATAACTTTTCACTTTAACTTGCGCCAGCGCATCGCGAACGATCAGAGCCGTCTCACGCACGAGCGCAAACGATGCGTTGGGAACGGGATCGAGATCGAAATGCAAATAATCCGGACGAACCACGTCATCGCAACGTGCATACCAGGGATTCAGGTCGATGCATCCTAGATTAACGACCCAAAGCAGTGACGCGACGTCTTCCACCACCGGAAAATCTATTACATTGCCTGAATGATGCTCAATCGAGCAGATAGGAATAGACGGAGGTCGCGGCATCGGAGCGCGCTTCATGAAGAAAAAGTCGCCGTCAATCCCATTCGGGTATCGCTTCATCACCATCGCGCGATTCTGCAAATGTGGTAGCAACCACTCAGAGGCGTCAAGGTAGTATTGGAGGAGGTCGCGCTTGGTAAGGCTCAACTTGGGCCAAAACACTTTCTGAAGATTGGTCAGCTTCACTTCGCCATGCCCGATGATGAAGGTTACATTGTCGACGCCTGCCGGAATTTCCGAGTCTATTTGGGCCCGCCGCATTTCGGCAAGCTGGGCCAAAGGCTTACGGGCAGCACGCCGGCGCCTCGTGGCCCTTTGTCCAGCATTCCTCTGGCCGGATCCCTTACGTACCAACCTCTCACCCCGTTGCGCCTCAAAGCCGCAGGGATTCATGTTCAAACGCAACAAGGCCGCGCGAAATACACACAAATACGTATCGGCCGAGTGGGATTTAGCTCGTCACTAACGCGTAGCAGCCTTTTGTTCTTCCACTGGAGCCTTCTGTTTGAGGATTTTCACGAATTCGCGCATCCAGGCCGGGTGATCCGGCCATGCGCGCGCGGAAACCATTACACCATCGATCACGGCTTCGCCATTCACATACTCAGCGCCGGCTGATTTGATGTCCGATTCAAGAGCCGGATACGCGGCAGTGCGACGTCCTTGGAGGACGCCCGCCGTCGCGAGCGCGAGTGGCGCGTGGCATAATTGCGCCACAGGCTTTTGCGCGTCGAAAAAATGACGAATGATGCGCGCAAAATTCGCGTCATTGCGTATGTATTCAGGCGCGCGGCCTCCCGGAATCACCACGGCCGCATAATCCGCCGGCTCTACATCGGCGAAGGCGAGGTCTGCGTCCCAACTGTAACCCGGCTTCTCGGTGTAGGTCTCAAATCCCGGTTCGAAATCGTGCACTACGAAACGCAGCTTTTTCTTAGTGGGTGCCGCGATGCGAACATCGTAGCCCTCTTCGCGCAAACGCTGATACGGGTACATCACTTCGAGCGACTCCGCGGCATCGCCCGTCACGATCAAGATTTTCGGTGCCATTTTCTCCTCCTTTTCACCAAACATCTTAACTCTGGATGTTGTGAGTGGAATGACAACTTGGATGCTTTGGAGACCGCCTACCTGTTGTTTGAATTCGGACATAGAAGGGCTCCTCTAGCATCACTCGTCAATACCGAATCGACCAAGTAAGTTTGAACGCGGCTGTGGAGGATAACGAGACTGTTAACGGGGACCCGGACATACGGTTACCAGCGGAATGTCGACGACCCACCGAGGGGTTCCGAGGCGAGTCGTCAAGGCAGCGGTCGTTTACGGAAACGCCACTCGAGAGCTAAGCGAGAGTCGTTACTTCTCGGCGTACAATACAGACAC
>JBOGMU010000194.1:0-2007 GCA_050746865.1 Candidatus Acidiferrales bacterium | reverse complement strand
TGCGCCCCTACGGGCACATTCTGATTTCGAAGCTGGCGTTTTACATCCCGTCGTAATTCGGGCCACCGCCACCTTCTGGCGGCACCCAGTCGATAATCTGGTACGGATCGGCGATGTCGCACGTCTTGCAGTGGACGCAATTCGCGAAGTTGATTTTTAGTTTCGGCGCGCCCGCTTCCATCGCCATTTCGTAAACGGCCGCGGGACAGAAATACTGGCAGGGATTTCCGTACTCGCGCACGCAGCGGTCACTGCAAATATTCGTATCGAGCACGTGCAGATGGCACGGCTGATTTTCCTCATGCCGCGTGCCGGAATGATAGACGTCCGTCAGCCGGTCGAACGTCAGCTTGCCATCGCCTTTGAAGCGCGTGGATTGATCGATTGCGACACGCTCGCGATTTAGCTTCTCGTAGTCCTTGTATCCGGCTTGCGTGCGCATCGGATCGAACAGCCCGCGGCCGCCGCTGACGAATTGCAGTCCGGCATGAAAGAGGCCGCCCCACAATCCGCCATGAAACGCCTGATGAAAATTGCGCACCGCCCAAAGCTCTTTCTTCATCCAGCTGGCGTCGATTTTTGACTGGTATGTTGAAAGCTTCGCGGCCGAAGTGTCTCCGGCGCAGAGCGCTTCATAGATCGTCTCAGCAGCAAGCATTCCACTCTTGATCGCGGTGTGAATTCCCTTCAGCCGCTGCGAATTGAGGAGGCTCGCGCTGTCGCCGGCGATCAGGCCGCCATCCACGTACGTTCGCGGCATCGAATACCAGCCGCCGTAAGGCACGGTCTTCGCACCGTAACGCACGAGCTCTCCGCCATCAAGCACGCGCTTGATGAAAGGATGTGTCTTAAATTTCTGAAACGCTTCGTGCGGGTCGAACAAAGAATCCGCGTATTCGAGGCCGACAACTGTGCCGACCGACACACGGTTGTCGCGAAGGCCGTAAATCCAGCCGCCGCCATATTTGTCAGAACCGAAGGGATAGCCAAGCGTGTGCGCCACGTAGCCGGCGTCGATGCGGCCTGGCTGCACGTCCCAAAGCTCCTTGATGCCGATGCCGTAAACCTGCGGATTCAGGCCGTCGAGTTTCAGCCGATTCACGAGATCTTTGGTCAAGGAGCCACGCGGTCCTTCGGCGAGCACCGTCACCTTCGCGCGCAACTCGTATCCCGGCGTGAAATTGTCTTTGGGCTTGCCGTTTTTATCGACGCCCTTGTCTTCGGTGAGGACTCCCGCGATTCCATTGCCGTCGTATAAAAGTTCGCGCCCTGCAAATTGCGTGAAAAGATTCACGCCCTTTTTTTCAACAAGCGCGCCGAGCCATTTCACGAGCTTATTAAGCGAAATCACGTAGTTGCCGTGATTGCGGAGCGGCGGAGGCGTGATCGGCAGCTTGAACGAGCCGGTTTCGGTGAGATAAAAGGCAGCGTCGCCCGTAACGGGCGTATCGAGCGGCGCACTCTTTTCAAAATCGGGCACGAGTTCGCGCAATGCGCACGGATCGAGAATCGCGCCGGAAAGCTGATGCGCGCCCACTTCCCGCGCCTTCTCAAGAACGTAAATATTTTCGGCGGAAAGCTCCGGCGATTTGCCCGCGGATTTGTGTTGCTCGAAAAGGTCGGCAAGGTGCAGCGCACAGGCGAGACCCGCAGGACCGGCACCGATAATCAGGACATCCGCTTCGAGAATTTCGTGTTCGACGCTCACCGCGCCATCTTAGCAGAAGCGGAGGCGCGCTCGTTTGCACCTGTCTCTCGCCGTGCTTTGCTGCAACTTCCGAAGCGACGCGCTTAGTAGCTGTAAAACCCGCGGCCCGATTTGCGGCCCAGCTTCCCCTCAGCGACATATTGTTTCAACAGTGGGCACGCACGATATTTCGCGTCGTTAAATCCCTTTTCCATCACGCCCATAATATCGACGCAAACGTCGAGCCCGATAAAATCCGCGAGCTCCAGCGGGCCCATCGGATGATTCATTCCGAGCTTCATCACGGCATCGATGGCCTC
>JBOGMU010000193.1:0-4809 GCA_050746865.1 Candidatus Acidiferrales bacterium | reverse complement strand
TGCGTCCACATCCTACGAGCCGCGGAGCCTTCGGATGTAGGGAACTTCTTACAAGGTTCCCGATTGCGGCAAAAGCCCGGTGCCTATACGATTACAACGATGCCCTTTACAAAGCTGTTTGAGTTTTGCAGCGAAGAGCTGCAGAGAACTTGGCGTGCGCTCGCGACCGCGTATAACACATTGCGCGAACTCGATGAGATGACGATGGGTACTCTGCTCGCCTATTTGCGTGACCGCTAGCTGCTGAATGCCCTATTGCGGGTTCGGGCCTTCGGTGACCTGCACTAGGTCTTTTGCGCGGAACCATTTGGCGAAAGCAGCTTGGACCTGCGGCGCGGTTAATTCGACGTAATGGTGTGCCGCGACGATAGGCTCGTCGAGCGGTAAACCGATCACCGCGCGTGAAATCAGTCCGCCCGCGATGCTGTTTTCGCTCGCTTCGGCGAGCGGAATCTGCCGGAGCAGCATGGCCTTAGCTTGCTTCAGTTCGTTATCTCCCACCGGTTCGGTCTGCATCACCTTCAGATCCCGTTCGATCACCGCGCGCGCTTTTGAGACGTTCTGCGGATCGCACGCATAATTCACGGTGTAGTAGCCGCGTGTCCGGCCGACGCTAAACGAAGAGTTGACGTAATAAACGAGCCCGGCGTTCTCGCGCAGGTCCTGGTAAAGACGCGTGGCGTAGAATCCGCCGCCGAGGACATGATTCCCCAGTTCAAGCGCGTAGTAATCGGGATTGAAGCGATTCATATCGAGCGTTTCACCAAGATCGACGTTGACCTGGACGCGGCTTTTATCAGGCACCGCCGTGATGCCGGGGGGGTTATTCGCGACCGACGGCAGATCCGTTTGCGGCACTGGCCCGGTGGCTTTCCATTCTCCAAAATATTTTTCGATGACTGCCTTCGCGTTGTCGGGCGTGACGTTTCCAATTACCACGATTGTGGTCAGGTCCGGGCGAAACACCTTCTGGTAATACGCCTTTACGTCGTCCGGCGTCACAGACGAGACAGTCGACGGCGTCGCTTGGCGCAGCACCGGATCGGTTTTTGGAAAGAGTCCCTCCTCTAACGCCCGCTGGGTCAAATAATCCGGGCTCTTAAGCTCGCCCGCCACGGCACGGGCTGTCTGCTGTTGGACGATCTTAAAGGCCTGTGCAGGAAGTGCGGGGTGAAGCTCATTCTCAGCTAAAAGTGCGACGCCGCGGTCGAAGTCCGGCGCCAAGACTGATAGCGAAAAATGTGTACCGGCAGATTCATCGGCAGCGATATCGTCCAGGGCTTTTTGAAAACCAATGCGATCAAGCGACTGGGTGCCATATGGAAATAGATCGCCAAGGATGCTGCTGACGCCTTCCTGACCCTGTGGCGCTTCCAGATCGGAATTGTTTTTCACTTCCCCGACTACAGTGACCGAATTGCTGATCGTCTCGGGCTGCACGATCAGCTTGATTCCGTTAGCCAGCGTGCTTTCGACTGGGTGAGTCGTCAGATCGGGAATAGCCAATCGTGTCACGGCGTTCTCCGCCCATTGCGGCAGTGCTACCGCACCGCTTGGACTTCCCGCCAACGCTTCTGTACCGCCGAATGTCTTCGAGGAAACGGGGGCGCCCGAGGACTGCGGCGTCAGAATCGCAGTGATCGCACCCGATGGCGCCAGATATTGGCGCGCGACGCGATTCACATCCTCAACCGTGACTTTCTGGATGGCGCGAATATCGTCTTCCGGCGATTGCCTGCCTTCGACAGCCAGGGCGGCGGACCATTCCATCGCCAGGCCAGAGATCGAATTCTTTTGAAATTCGTCACTGGCTACTTCGCGACGCTTTGATGCTTCGACTAGGTCGGCAGGGACGCCATTCTTCAAATCGTCGGCAACAACTTGGCGAACTTCCTCAACCAACTGCTGTGCATTGCCGTCCTGAGGGAAAATAGCAGCCGCATATGCCACGCCCGCTTTTGGTAGAGGGCTGTAGGCAAAGCCCGCGCCGAGCGCCTTCCCTTCCGGTACGAGAGCGTAGAGCGAGCCGCGCTGACTGCTCAAAACATCGCTGAGAACCGTCATGGCCGCAAAATCCGCACTATCGCTTCCCGGCGCTCGATAGGAGAGAACGGCCCAGCCGTAAGGCAAGTCCGTATTCAGATTGAGCGATTGCGAAGAAACAGGGCTGAGTTTGACCGCGGGACGTTCAGGAACTTTCTTGCGTGGAATGTCTTCAAAAAGGGTCTTTACTTGCGAAAGAGTTTTTTGTGGGTCCACATCGCCGGCAATCACCATGACTGCGTTGTTCGGCGCGTACCAGGTGTCATAAAACTGTTTCAAGGCGGCACCGGTGGTCTTCTCAAATGATGGGCGCGTGCCGAGCGCATCGTGTTCATACGGCGTGCCTTTGAACATAGCCGTCAAAAGATCGGTGTAAAAAACGTATTGCGGATTCGAGAGGTCCTGCGCAACCTCCTGTTCAATGGCGCCGCGCTCTTTATCCCAAAGCTTATCGGAATTCAGTAAGCCGCGCATGCGCAGGGATTCGATATGCAATGCAACGTCCGTGTCTTCGCCAGGAACCGTGAAGAAGTATTGCGTCACGGTCTGTTGGGTATCGGCGTCAAAATCACCGCCCATCGCTGCGGAAATTTTCGCCAATTGATCCGCTGAAAGATCCGAACTACCGCGGAACATCATGTGCTCCTCGGCATGGGCCATTCCCGGAAAGCCTGCAGGCGCTTCATTAGAACCAACGAGATAGTTGACGACGGTAGTTGCGACAGGAGCCAGGTTGTCTGGAATGATTACGACGCGAAGGCCATTCTTGAGCGTCGCGCGCAAAACACTTTCGCCGGGTTGGGCCTTTCCGGCTGGCGTGGCCGCTTGCGTCGTGGCGTGCTGAGAGCTTTTCGTTGCAGGCGCTTTTGGGGCAGTAGATTGGGCCGCTTTCGGGGGAACCGCCTGCTGATTGGGCCGTGCCCAAATCACTACAGCCAACAACAACATTGCAACGGGTACAAACGTCCTCAGTCGCCCACCAACGTTCATCATCGCCTCCCAGAAATTATCTGCAACTAGATTACACCTGTTGCGGGACTGAAGTTCGACCACATGCCGATGGGAATAGGACGCACACCCTCCCAATTGGATAGCAAAAGGCGGCGGGGAAATCACGAGGACTCTGGCCCTTCAAGTTCTTACTGGAAGGCAATCAAGTGGCCTGTTCTCAGTCAGTAATACAGGAACTATAGTATTTGTCGTCTAGGGAAAAACGTGTACCCTCGCCCCATTGATGGCAGCCGATAAGATTAACGTATTAATGGTCGATGATCAGCCTAGCAGGCTCCTTACCTACGAGGCGATGCTTGCGGACCTCGGCGAAAATCTCATACGCGCCGGCTCGGTAGACGAAGCGCTTGATTGTCTCTTGCGCAATGAAGTAGCTGTGGTCCTGACGGACGTCAACATGCCGGGCCTCGGCGGGTTCGATCTCGCCGACAGTATGCGCGGCCATCCGCGTTTCCAAAATACGGCGATCATCTTCATTTCCGGCGCCCATATTACCGATACGGACCGTCTGAAAGGCTACGACCAC
Source organism: Candidatus Acidiferrales bacterium (assembly GCA_050746865.1). Lineage (GTDB taxonomy): Bacteria > Acidobacteriota > Terriglobia > Acidiferrales > UBA7541 > Palsa-295. The sequence goes on along the minus strand of JBOGMU010000193.1, from coordinate 1,229 downwards.
GGCGCCGTAGACTACCTGTTCATTCCCGTCATTCCCGAACTTCTTCGCGCGAAAGTGAGAGTCTTCGCCGATCTTTACCGCAAGACACGCAAGCTCGAAATGCTAAATGCGGATATGCAGCGCGTTTCCGCGCGGATGATTGCCGCCCAGGATGACGAACGCCGCCGCATCGCCCGTGAGTTGCATGACGGACTGGGCCAGGAACTGACGCTCGTGAAGCTTCTTGTCGATAGCCTCCATTCGCCCGATGCTCGAGCCGGCGAAGCGAGCCAGGCCATCGAAGCGGCCATGCAACAGATCCGCAGCATCTCCCATCTTCTGCACCCGCCGCTTCTCGATGAACTCGGCCTGGAGTCGGCGGTTCGCTGGTATGTACAAGGGCTCTCCAGGCGTAGCGGCATCGAAACTTCGCTTGAGCTGGAGCCGGCGGAGTTTCCCAGATTGCCGGCGGCGATTGAAAACGCCGTGTATCGCATCATTCAGGAGGCGCTGACCAACGTCTTCCGCCACGCGGGCGCCAAGAACGCCTGCGTCACGCTAAAATGCGGCGAGAGGTGCGTTGCAGTCTCCGTGCGGGATAATGGCAAAGGAATTCCTGAGGAGATCGCGTCGTTCAAACCCGGCAGCTTGGGCGTCGGAGTCGGCGGAATGCGTCAGCGCGTAAAGGAATTTGGCGGCGAGTTGAAGCTGATCAATGCGGACCCTGGCACGCTTCTCGAAGTGACAATTCCTCACGTCGCCGCTGAGGCTCATTCCCTCTCGGCCAGCACTCGCTGAGCTTCACTCACCTGCAAATTTCACTATCTGAACCGCCCCGCGCCTCTCCGAATTCGGCATCTTCCGCCGCGTGCTTTTTCAAATTCGTCATCCCTGAGTCGCGCCCGCCGTTGCTACACAGCTCCCGATGGCACTCCGCCGAAGATCACAGTGCTGACTCCCTGCTGTCTCCGAAGTTTGTCCCATTTATCGTTATGATATCGCCCACTTTTCTCGAACTCGGCGGCAGTCCAGATTCAAAGCCTTCAGGGAGCTCGATAAGCAGGTCGATATTGGGCAATATTCTAATCATGGGACCGCAGACCGCAAGATTTCATCTCTCTGATAGAGGTGCGCAAGCAGTCATGATCTGGCTCCGGGCATTAACATCTATGTCATACATTTCAAGCTGTCATATAATGTATTTACCGGATTTAAAACAATTAACGTGTCGATTATCGTCCATATTCGTG
>JBOGMU010000192.1:0-4922 GCA_050746865.1 Candidatus Acidiferrales bacterium | reverse complement strand
TATCGCAGAAACGCGTCGCTCAATCCTCCATCCACCGGAATGATGTGCCCGCTCGTGCACCGTGAGTGCGGCCCGGCCAAAAACAATATCGCCTGCGCGCAATCGTCCGGCTCGATCGGCTGATGCGTCAGCGTCCTCTTCGCATAAAACTCCGCCAGATGGTTCCGCAATTGATCGTCTGTCGCCTTCGCATCGAACTCGATCCCATATTTCTTCAGCGACGTAATCACGCGATCGCGCGGAAACATCGTCGACCCCTTCACCACCGTCGCCGGACTGATCCCGTTCACGCGAATTTTCGGCGAAAACGCAATCGCCATCTCGCGCACCAGATGGCTCACCGCGGCCTTACTCACGTCGTACGCCTCGCTCCCCTTTTTCGCCACCACGGCGTTCGCCGAGCTCGTCAGCACGATCGATGCATCCAGGTTCTGCTCCTTCAAAATCTGCGCCGCTTCGTCCACCAGCCTGTGATTCGCGGTCACATTAATATCCAGCGTCGTGTCCCACTGCGCATCGCTGATTTTCCCGTCCGGCGACGACGGGAATATTGCTGCGGTATTGATGATGATGTCAACGCCGCCGTAAGTTGCCACCACCTGCCGCAGCGCCTGCTTGATCGCGGCCCGGTCGCGGATATCAATTGCTGCGCCCAAAGCAGCCTCTTTGCCGACTGTCTTCTGCGCCTCTTCCGCCGCTTTCTTCGCGTCGCCCGCTTCGCGATCTGCCACAGCAATATGCGCACCGCGCTGCGCTGCAAGTTGCACGCTCGCGCGCCCGATTCCATTCGCGCCGCCGACGACCAACGCCACGCGCCGGCTCAATTCCTTTTCCGGTGGACGCCGCCGAATCTTCGCCTCTTCGAGCGCCCAATACTCGATCCGAAACGCCTCGGAAGGCGGCAGCGCCACATAATTCTCATAGACCGTAAACGCATCCGTCTTCGCCGCGCGTCCCGCCTGCGGCAATTCCTTCGGCGGAGCGCCCGTCGAAAGCGCCGTCGCGCCCTCCATCACGTGAATGGCGTTCGTGTAAAACTCGCCCGTGATCCGCGCCTCAGTCTTATCCTTCGCGAAGCTGAACATCCCGATCCCCGGCACTAGCACCACCGTCGGATTCGGATCGCGCATCGCCGGTGACTCCGGCTGTGCAAAGCTCTTGTAGTACTCCGCGTATTCCACCCGATACGTCTTCAGCGCCGCATCGATCTTTTCGCGCAATCCTTCCAGATTCTGCGAAGGCGTCCACTCCACATAGAGCGGCCGGATCTTCGTCCGAATAAAGTGGTCCGGGCAGCTCGTTCCCAAATGCGCCAGCTTCTTCGCGTCCGCCGAATTGACGAACCGCTGCACCTCTGGCAAATCGTTAAAATGCCCGATCAACCGCGTCTGCGCTGAAACTCGTCCGCGAATGTAAGGAAAAATGTCGATCGCCAGTTCTCCATGATTCGCGAGCTGTTTGCATGTCTGCCCGCCAAATACCTTCTCGCCCTTCTTTTCCGAGTGCTCCATCACGAACTGCCCAAGTTGATCGATAATCGTAATCGTGTTCACGTAGCAATCCCGCTGCGTATCGCCCCACGTGAAGAGTCCGTGTCCTCCGAGCACAATTCCGTCGCATCCGGGGTTATCCTGGACGGCCTTGCGCAGCATCATTCCCAATTCGAATCCCGGGCGCTGCCACGGCAGCCAAACCAGCTTATGTCCGAAACGCTTGTTGAACTCTTCCATCTTCTCGCGCCCGTTCGCCGCTGCGGCCAGCGCGATACCCCAATCCGGGTGCAGGTGATCGATGTGCTCAAACGGCAAAAATCCATGCAATGAGGTATCGATGGACGCCGCGACAGGGTTCTCGCCAAACGTGCACATCGGATACATCCCCACCATCTCGTCCTCGAAATCAACGCCGCGATAACGCCGCTCCAAAGAATGCAGCTTATCCATATAGAGGGTCGCGAATCCGGTGCGCTTGATCGTTCCGATGTCGCCGCCGCTTCCCTTCACCCATAGCACCTTCACGTCTTCGCCGGTGATTGGGTCCTTGCACGTTATCTTTGAGCTGGTGTTTCCGCCGCCGAAATTTGTGATCCGCAGATCCGAACCGAGCAGGTTCGACCGATAGCGAAGTTGATCCGGACCGTCGAGTTTCTGCGCCTCCTGATCGTTCCACCGGTCCTCAAGGTAACGAAGCTGTTCAAGTGTCTTCATTCTCGCGATTCCTCTCGTTGACATGGCAATCTCCCTAACAGTACGCGGAAAAAGGAAGGTTTTCACGGGGTCGGAGCTTCAGCCCGCCCTGAGGCGACGAAGGGCTCCGGCATAAAGCCGCTATTTACAATAGGCTTCAGCCCTTGAGGTACCGCCTTTTGCATTTTTCCGCAAACTGCTAAGCGTTCAAATCTCAGGTACAAGGCGCTTCTCATCGGCTTCGCGCCCAATCGCAGCAATGCGCGATTGTTTTGGCACAAAAGCGCACGATTACACGATTCCAGCGCCGTAGGCGCCGGACAACTTAGCCCAACGCGTAAGCGCTGGGCTAAAGAAGGTTCAAAGCGGAGCGCCGTAGGTGCGGCACAGGCGACTTCTGTGCAATCGGCTTTCATACTCCCTACTAGCGAACTCACACGTCAAGTCCGCATAACTCGCAAAAGCCGCTTGCCGGTTTACTTCTCATGGTCACCCGAAGGCTGGCAAGCAGGCTTTCTCTGCGCTCTCTGGAGACTTCCTCGCGGTAGCAGCAGAAAACATTACTTCACGCCGCCCCAAAATTGCAATAGCGCAATTGTTCCAAATACGAAACGCAACCTTGCGCGGCCCCATTCTCTGCACCTTTGCCCACATTTTCGCGAAAACTAATTCGTCCTGCAACTCGGGCCCGCTTCATTCGCCAGGAACAGGCATCAAACTCTATTTCATTAGGAAATAAAATTATTTTCCCTTGACTCCGCAATATCAATGGATGTACGTTCCACCCACCAAGATGGTTCGGGGTGGGGCTCTGTTCTCGCACATTCTTGTTCGCACCTCGATGACAAAACCGCTTGCCCACTGGGGCGGGTGCTTGCAGCTTTTGCCTCTGGTGATGTGTTTGGTCGAAAGAAGTCAAGCGCAGTTCTCAATTTAAGGAGCGAGATGATGCAGAAATTTGAACGTCTGTGCTTCAGAAAGGGAGTTGGACTTCACCGCCTCGCGTATCTCGCAGCGGCGTTCGTCCTTCTCATGGGCATGCTGGCTGGTCCTGTCGCCGCCCAAACGGTTACGGGCCAAGTCACTGGCACCGTCACCGATCCATCGGGAGCTGTGATTTCCGGTGCTAAGGTCACTCTCACCAACACCCTCACCCAGCAGGTTCGCACCTTGACGTCTAACGCGTCCGGCGATTTTCAGTTTACCGACGTCGTTCCGGGAACCTACGAACTGCAGATTACGCAGTCTGGTTTCAGTACTTACGACCAAAAGAACGTCGTCCTGGGAACGCGCGAAGCTCTGGCTCTGCACCAGATCCAGATGCAGGTAGGCGCCGTAACGAATGAGGTTACGGTCTCCGCAGTAGCGGCCCGCGTTGAAACAGACTCCTCAGCACACTCTGGTCTTGTAACGGATACTCAAATCACGAGCATTCCTGACAAGGGCCGCAACTTTAAGGATTACTTGCAATTGCTGCCCGGCACTGTTTCGAGCGGTCAGACGGATGCTCCAGGATGGGGCTCCGGCGCAGTTCAGTTCAACGGCGGCGATTCCGGCACCGTTCTCGTTCAGCTTGACGGTATCGCCAGCCAGGACACAGGCGCGCCGACCAATGGCGGCTATATCTCTCCCAGCGTGGACTCCATTCAGGAAATGCGCGTTCAGACCGGCAACGAAAACGCTGAATTCGGCGGTCGCGCCGGCGGCACGGTAAACGTCACCACTAAAAGCGGCACCGGACAATTCCACGGCGACCTCTACGAGTTCAACCGCAACAACTTCTACAACTCCAACGATTACTTCCGGAACCAGAATTCGAATCCCGCGATCAGCGGCCACCCGGCACCTTACAAATTCAACAACTTCGGTGGAGTGCTCGGCGGCCCGATCCTGCTGCCTTTTACACAGTGGAACCGCAGCCGGAACAAGGCCTTCTTCTTTATCTCCAGCGACAACTTGCATCGCACGGTTTCGTCGAATCCATCGAACCAGACGATGCCGACTCCTGCAGAGCGCGCTGGAGTTTTCACGAATTTGACCCAGAACCTAACCGATCCCGCAGGTGTGGCCCCCACCTGCAGCGGAACAAGCCCGAACATCACCTGCACTTTTCCAGCTGCAGATTTGAACACGGCAGGGCAGAAGTTTCTTTCGTTGCTCCCACTGCCCAACTGTGTGAGATCAGGTGATACAACGACAGGTCTCAATGCACCTCTCGCTGGCTTGCCTGCATGCCCGTCTACTGGAAACAACGCGTTCAACTATAACTATGTCAACGTCACGCCGCATCCATGGTGGAACGATACGATGCGGACCGATTTCAACCTTTCAAACAATGAGACGTTCTATATCCGGTTGCTTAAAAATTACGAGCAGACTCAGGGGCAATTCGGATTCTTGGGCGGCTCCGGCAGTTGGCCGCAGTCGCTGATCAACTACACCATCCACAGCGATGGCGCGGTGGGCACCTTGGTTTCTACCTTGCGTTCCAACCTCGTCAACGAGGCGACACTGGGCACTAACTACGCCCTACAAACAGTAGATCCTTTTAACCAGGCTGCGCTCGATAACAACAACCGCGCCGCGCTCGGCCTCGGGCCGACCGTTCTTCCGGTTCTTTTCCCTGATCCAACAAACGGAGGAGCCCAATCGAAGCAGGTCAATAAAAACGACTTGATTCCCAACGTGACGTTCGGCGGCAACACGAACGAAAATCCGACCGTAGGCGGAAAGACC
>JBOGMU010000191.1:0-5405 GCA_050746865.1 Candidatus Acidiferrales bacterium | reverse complement strand
GCCCACGAGCTGGGCAGGCATTAACCCCGAACTCAGTCTGCACAAGGGCACGAACGGAAAGCCTGACTCCGTGACGATCAGCTATCCGCGCGACATCGAACAAGAAGAACTGATGTATAGCCGAATTACCGGCGAATAGACAAATCTCTGTAGAAGGAAAGCCGGACGCAATTTAGGTATTCGTATAAGGCCGCCGATTACACGGCGAGATGGCTCCGCGGTCATTCGGGGCTTTTGGGCAGTGACCGGCTTAAAAGAAAGCCGGTCGCTACGAAAGGCAAAAGCGACGCGGCTCGTGAAGCCACGCGAGCCGGAAGGTCGTGATTCCGAGTGGCCTCGGCTCGGCCGAGTGCCCCGTGCTTTATCGCGTAAACGTCATATTCCGCAGCACCGCTATCCGCTCCGGCAACGGCGGATGCGTGGTGAACAACCCACGGAACAATTGCCTAGGTGAAAAGGGCGCCACGATCATCAGCGCTGCCGTCGTCTGCGGCACGTTCATTGGAATGCGATTGTTGTAAGCCTCCAGCTTTTCGAGTGCGCTGATCAGTCCATACGGATGGCCCACCATCTTCGCGCCGGAGGCGTCCGCCTGATACTCGCGCTGGCGCGAAATTCCCAATTGCAGCAAGAGCGCCGCCAGCGGAGCGACGAAGATCATGATCAACGCAGCAAGGCCGCCACCCTCGCGATCCTCGCGCCCGCCGCCGCCCCAGCCCCCGAAGATCATCGCCCATTTGCCCATGGACGCGATCCAGGTGATCGCGCCGGCAATGGTCGCGGCAATCGACGAAGTCAAAATATCGTAGTTGCGCACATGCGAAAGCTCATGCGCGATCACGCCTTCGAGCTCATCGTCGTTCATCAATTGCATCAATCCTTGCGTCACGGCCACCGACGCGTGCCGCGGATTTCGTCCCGTTGCAAACGCATTCGGTGCGGGCTGCGGAATCATATAGAGCTTCGGCACAGGCAGATTCGCTTTCGCCGCGAGTCGTTCCATCACCGTGTATAGCCGTGGCTCCTGCTCACGGCTGATCGGCTGCGCTCCGCTGGACATCAGCGCAATCTTGTCCGAGAAGAAATACGCGCCCCCATTCATGATGATCGCGAATATCAGCGCGATCGTCATGCCACCGCGTCCGCCAAGCGCCCCGCCGATGAACAACAGCAACAGGGTAAGCGCCGTCAACAAAAACGCAGTTTTAATTGTTTTCATTTTCTTATCCTCTGGGCCCTACATCCCCTTGGCGCAGAATCAGGCGGCGCCCGCCTTTACAGCCTCCCGCTTAAACGTCATCTCGCCGGTCGTTGCATCCGCGTCCACCAGGACTTCATCTCCGTTGTGGACCTCTCCATCTAGAATACGCAGCGCGAGAGGGTCTTGTATCAGCTTCTGGATTGCTCGTTTCATTGGCCGCGCTCCAAAAGCCGGGTCAAACCCTTCCTTGAAGAGGATCGCCTTCGCCGCCGCCGTCAGGTGCAACTTGATCTGCCGCTCTGCCAGCAGCTTCGTCACATATTGCATCTGCAAGTCTACGATGCGGTCGATCTGTTCCTTGCCCAGCGGCCGGAAAATGATGATGTCGTCGATGCGGTTCAGGAACTCCGGCCGGAAAAGCTCGCGCAAAGCGGACATCGCCTCTTCGCGCGCTTTCTTTGGGTCCTTGTCGGCCAATTCGAAAATGGCCATCGAACCGACGTTTGACGTCATGATGATTACCGCGTTGCGGAAATCGACCGTGCGCCCTTTCCCATCCGTGAGACGCCCGTCTTCCAGAATTTGCAGCAGTACGTTGAAAACATCCGGATGCGCCTTCTCGATTTCGTCCAGCAACACCACGGAATACGGCTTCCGCCGCACCCGCTCGGTGAGTTGTCCGCCCTCTTCGTAGCCAACATATCCCGGAGGCGCGCCAATCATCCGCGCCACCGAATGCTTTTCCATGTACTCGGACATGTCGAGACGCACCATCGCGCGCTCGTCGTCGAATAGGAACTGGGCCAGCGCCCGCGCCAACTCCGTCTTTCCGACGCCCGTCGGCCCGAGGAATAGGAATGAACCGATGGGCCGGTGCGGATCGCTCAAACCCGAACGGCTCCGCCGGATCGCGTTGGCCACGCTTGTTAGCGCTGAATCCTGCCCAACAACGCGCTGCCGCAACCGCTCTTCCATGTGAACGAGCTTTTGCACTTCGCCTTCGAGCAAACGCCCGGTGGGAATTCCGGTCCATTTGCTGACGATCTTCGCGATCTCTTCTTCGCCGACCTCTTCCTTCAGCATCGGCTCATTCTTCTGCAGTTCGGCCAGCTTATCCTGTGCCGCTTTCAATTCCTTTTCGGCTGCCGAAAGCTTGCCGTAGCGAATCTCCGCAACTTTCGATAGCTCGCCCGACCGCTCGTAGCGTTGTTCTTCGGTCTTCAGCCGGTCGATTTCTTCCTTCTGCTTGCGAATGCGCCCGATGGCATCCTTTTCGGTCTGCCAACGTGCCTTCAGAGCGTTGGATTGTTCCTTCAACCCACCGAGCTCTTTTTCAATTTCGCCCAGGCGTTTGCGCGAATTCTCGTCGCTCTCTTTTCGGAGTGCCTGACGCTCAATCTCAAGCTGCATGATTCGCCGCTCGATCTCGTCGATATCCTGGGGCAGGGAATCGATCTCCATGCGCAGGCCCGCAGCCGCTTCGTCGACAAGATCGATCGCTTTATCCGGCAGAAACCGATCCGTGATGTAGCGCTGCGAAAGCAACGCCGCCGCGACAATCGCCGCGTCTTTAATGCGCACACCGTGATGCACTTCGTACCGTTCCTTCAAGCCGCGAAGAATCGCAATCGTATCTTCCACCGAAGGCTCGCCCACCATCACTGGCTGGAAACGCCGTTCGAGAGCGGGATCTTTTTCGATGTACTTGCGATACTCGTTCAACGTGGTTGCGCCCACTGCGCGTAACTCGCCGCGCGCCAGAGCCGGCTTCAGCATGTTCGAAGCGTCCATCGCGCCCTCGGCTGCGCCTGCGCCAACCAGCGTGTGCAGTTCATCAATGAACAGAATGATCTGCCCGTTTGATTCGGTAACTTCCTTCAGCAGCGCCTTCAAACGATCCTCAAATTCGCCGCGATATTTAGCACCCGCCACTAAGGCAGCCAGATCAAGTGATACGAGCCGTTTCGACTTCAAAATCTCCGGCACGTCGCCCGAAGCGATCCGCTGCGCGAGCCCCTCCACAATGGCCGTTTTCCCGACGCCGGGCTCACCGATCAGGACGGGATTGTTCTTCGTACGCCGCGCCAGAATCTGCATCACGCGCCGGATTTCCTCGTCGCGCCCGATCACCGGATCGAGCTTCCCGCGCCGGGCGAGATCGGTCAGGTCGCGCGCATATTGTTCGAGCGCGCGGTATTGCGACTCAGGATTTTCAGAGGTGACGCGATGGCTCCCGCGAATCGCCGTCATCGCTTGCAGGATCGCGTCATGAGTCACGCCTTCGCGCGACAGAAGCTGTCCAGCCGGATCTTTTGCGGCAGCCGCAATCGCAAGCAGAATGTGCTCGGTCGAAACGTACTCATCTTTCAGCGACTGCGCTTCGTCGAATGCCTTTTGCAGAACCTCATTTGAGGCATTGCTCAGATATTGTTGTGAAATGCCCGTCACCTTCGGCAAGCGCGCAATTTGCTTTTCGATTTCGCCGGCCAATCGCGTTGCAGGAACGCCAAGCTTCTCAAGTAGCGGTGGCACCACCCCGTCGCCCTGTGCGACAAGCGCCCAGAGAAGGTGCAGCGGCTCAATCTGCTGCTGTCCGCCACGCGCGCCCATCTCCTGCGCGGCCTGCAAGGCCTCCTGGGCCTTTACAGTCAATTTGTCATAGCGAAGCATAATCGGATTTTCTCACTTTCGATTCTCACAAACAAAGGGGCCGACGGTTTGTTCCCCATCGGCCCCCCTTTCGTCGGCTTGCTCGACCATCGCGAGCGCGATGCCGACTTGCATTACAAGCGCCCGAGAATTTAATTCTTCTCGGCGCCGTTGACGTTCACCTTCACCTGCTTCGGCTTTGACTCCGCACGCTTCGGCAGTTGGACGGTAAGGACGCCGTTCTTGTACTCCGCGCTGATCGCCTCGGTATTCACCGTATTCGGTAGGCCGAAGCTGCGGCTGAACGATCCGTACGTCCGCTCCACGCGAAGATAGTTGTCTTCTTTTACTTTGCTCTCGAATTGACGCTCGCCGCGAACGGTGAGCATGTTGTTCTCGACGCGTACATCGATGTCTTTCTCGCTGACGCCCGGCAGATCGGCCTTGAGCACGAGTTCGTTCTCGGTCTCATAGATGTCTACCGCCGGCGCCCAGCTTGTGATCGCCGAATTCTCCCCTGTTCCGTTAAATGTGCCCTCGAAGAGCTTGTTCATTTGCTCCTGAAGGGCATTGAATGTGGGCACTCGACCCCAACGGGCAATAGCTGTCATTTGTTGCATCCTCCTGGTCTCGTCGTAATGTCTCCGCGCTATCTAAGCGCACATGAATAATAAAATATGCGCGTCATATTGTCAAGTATTTTCAGCGCAAGCTCGAATGCCCGCCGCTTGTAAAGTAAGTGACGTAGATTGTGTTTGTTACGCAGACGGTGCGACGGGAATTAATCTTCTACACGGTTACTGTAAAACCCTGACAATTAGGCACTTCAAATAGTGCGTTTCGGGCATGGTGAGCAGAATAGGGTGGTCTTTGGCTTGGGTCCTGCGGTCGGCCACAGCCACGGCTTTTTTGGCGTCATTGGCAGCTTCGGCGAGTATGTGGAGGAACAGCGCCTCGCTAATGTGATACGAGCAGGAGCAGGTGAGTAAGAATCCACCCGGCTTAAGCAGTTTCAGCGCCCGCAGATTGATCTCTTTGTATCCACGATGCGCCGCATCGATGCTGTCGCGATTCTTCGCGAAGGCTGGAGGATCCAAGATCACCATATCGAATCGCCGCTCGGCGTCGTCGTACTCCTTCAAAATGTCAAACGAGTTTCCCTCGCGGAAGCTGACGTTCTTTATGCCATTCAACTCCTGATTACGCCGAGCCGCGGCAACGGCCGCAGGCGCCATGTCGGTAGCTTCCACGTGCGCGCAGCGGTCCGCAATTGTGAGCGCAAACCCACCTTGATAACTGAAACAATCGAGCACCTCGCCGCTCGCATAGGTCCGTGCGGCCCAGTGATTTTCGCGCTGGTCGAGAAACGAACCGGTCTTCTGCGCCTTTTTCAAGTCGCAAGCGAGCGCGATTCCGCTTTCCCTGGCCACAATCTCATCGGGTACATCGCCCGAAAGTACGCTTACTCGCTGATCGAGGCCTTCAAGCAGGCGCACGCGCGGATCATTCCGTTCGAGGATCCCTTTGGGTGTAAAAACCTCATTCAGAATGTCGA
>JBOGMU010000190.1:0-1885 GCA_050746865.1 Candidatus Acidiferrales bacterium | reverse complement strand
GTCATATACGTGGAAGTCTTCTTGTTTCAATCCCACCACGGAGTGGCCGTGGCGGTCGGTGACCGTTACGGGTAATACCACTAGATCTGCTTCAGATTTAATGACTTGCGGGCCACTCGAAGCGCTTGCGGGTGCTTGCCGCGGGTGCACCGATGTAGACACGACTGGGAGAAGAGATACCGACAGTAGGAGAGCGCAAATGAAGAACACTTTCAGATCCCACGAAACAGGATGTTATAAAAAGGCCCTTTTGGAGGGACCAAAAGGGCCTGAAATGGCGCCTTAAAACCGCGTTAAAGCGCCAAAAATTGCCAATTTTGGCGCACTGGGCGCCTTAATTTTTGGTTTGGAGTTAAGCGGCCGCGAGATACTGCCACGCGTTCCCGTTTACCTTAACTTGGAAGACTCCGCCTTCGTCCGCGTGTAGAAAATACTCGCCGTCCGGAATCCGATGAGCGGTCTCAGAGCGAACCTTGCAGTTGGTCCACCGCGATGGGCGGACGCTGCGGCCATGCAGGTTCTCTCCTTCGATGATCTGGAAGCCGAACTTAACGCGGTACCGCACGCCAGTGGGACGTGTCGGTACCAAAACTCCAGAACCAGTTCGTGTGCGTGTTGTGATCTTAGCCATAGCAATCTATCTGATGCCTAGTATCAACAAAAGGTTCACCTAAGTCAAGAGGATCAACTTCGTAAATTGTTCGCCTTTTAAAGGGTATTCCCTAGGCAATATAGGGGATAGACCCTAGCTGCGCAAGGCCTTCTCGGGAAAGCGACAAAAATATTACAAACGGGGGGAGCGTGACGGGGAGCATCACCTCATAAGCAGATGGCACAGCCTATCAGGTGCAAACCGCGATGCAGGAGGCTTGCGGCTGGGAGGCTTGAGTGCTTTTTGTTGCGGAACCGGTTCGGCTCGGGGGCCTCAGCTTCGTCTTCGTAATAAGCGATTAGCGGGAGGTGATGCTCATGTTGTGGACGCCTGCGAAGATCGACATGGCGGTGCCGGTCGTCTGCGGGATAAACCAGAGATGGCGGAGGAGAGGATTGCGACTGCTTTGCATTTTGAATGCTATGTAGTCCATCACTAACGGGCTGGCCTGGATGGCGACATAGATGGCTGGGGAGCCTGCGAATGGGCGCATCATCGGATTTGATTCGACATTGCCTGCGGCGATGGAGCGGCGCGTGGAGTAGGCGTCAAATGCGGCGGCGCTGCTCGATGCGACTGCGAGAGCAAGCCATTTGCGGCGAGAGGGAAGCGATTCGACCTGAATGTTGCGAACCGGGTTGATTAAGTTTTCTTCCGGGATGTGGACAGTCGAGAACGTTTGTGAGCGATAGGATGCCGGAACGGCCGATGCGGAGGCGAGCGCCGGAGAAAGGGCGGACGGCAGTGCGTCAAATGCGGCTGTGCCGGGGTGGGCTACAGACGCGTTCTGGGCCTGGATAGACGGCGCGATTGCGACAACTGCGGCCATCAGAGCTGACTTACAGATTAGATTGCGGAGCCGGTTGCTGAACATTTCGAAATTCCTCAGTGTCGATCCGCTGCGGCGGAAGTGGTTGCTTTCGACACTTGAGAGATTACGGGCGCGGTCCGAAGCGCGCGATGGCGCAAGGGTCCCGATCGATTGGTACGGGTGATTGCGGCGATTTGGTACGAGCGATTTTGGCGCTTTAGTACTCGCGATCAGGTACGAGTTTCTAGGGGGGTAAGAGCAGGACGAGGTGACGACCTACGCCTGCAGAAGGGTCATCTCGGGGTACAGAAGGGCGGTTGCGAGGCCTCCAGTCGTTCCGCACCCGGTGTTCAGACACACGACGCCATTTCCCACGAAAGGTCTATGGCTACTTTGTAGGTAGTGACCGCACACTACGAGTT
>JBOGMU010000189.1:0-3131 GCA_050746865.1 Candidatus Acidiferrales bacterium | reverse complement strand
GCGTGAATCTCACTTTTCATGGAGCGCACGCGGACCGGCTGCTGGAGCGGAATCTGAAAATCTATATTGCCGGCCTGAAAACGCTACAGAGCCGCACGGGTTGCCGGTTTTTCTATCTCGCCCATTCTGATGGAGAGCGCTTCATCGTTCGCCTGCTGCGAGGAGCCGGGATTCCCTTGGAAGTCGCTCCGATTGATGTCCGCGAGATGCTGCAATGGTATCGGGCAATGGACATCGTCATCTGCCAGATGCTGCACTCGAGCATTTTCAGCGCAAACGCTGGCACGCCATTCCTGAATCTCGCGTATGACGTGAAAAACCTGCTGTTTTGCGAAGCGCTCGGTGTCCCGGAGTACTGCATTCCATCTTATGAACTGACGCCGGAGCAGCTAAGTGAAAAAGCAGAAGCGTTGTTGCAAGATCGCGAACGAGTCGCCGCAACAATCGACAAACGGAAGGCCAGCCTCCGTGAAGGAAACGAAGCATTTCTCAAGGATGTGATCGGGCTCATGCAGGTGTAGTTGACGGCTGTGCAGGTTACTTGGGGCTGTTGAAAGCAGCCGCTTACCACACGCACAGTGAATTGGTGTAATCGGCCGAACCGTCGCGCGACCATCCATCAAGCTGCGCCGGTTCCTTCAACTGTTGCCCGCGGAAGCGCGGCACAACCACAAAAGTGCAATCGAGACCCGCCAGCGCGGTCATGTCGCCCCAAAGCTTCTCATACTGCGCCACAGGGAAAACATCTTCCTGGCCTTTCCCCCAACGTTTTTTCACGTCCTTGATCGTGATGTAAGTCGGCATGCGCGCCGCAAGATTCCGGATCGCCTTCGACACCTTTTCGGTATCTTCCAAGTCCGCCTTCGTGAGCGAGAACGCCGCGAGAAGCTGCTCAATATCGATCCAGGTCGTGCTCGTATTGTAGTACGACAGCGCCGACTCGATCTCTTCCGAAGGAAGCGCCAGGCCTTCAATCAACCGCACGCGCCCATCGAGTCGCGCCAAGCCGCCGCCGCGATCGTCAACATGGCGCGGAATCACTTCTATGGTCATCGCCGCGCCGTGCTCGATATGCAGGCCAAGAAAATACGGATCGAGGTTCGCGCCTAGCGTGTCGATATTGTGAATCATCAGATAGCGAAGCTGCGGCCGTTGTCTGAATAGTTCCAGCAGCACCCCGTTCCGTAGCATGTTCGGGACTTCATACCAGTGCCCGGTGGGATGCAAACACTGCATCGGAAGATTTTCGGTGTAGTCGCTCCCCTCACCCGCCCGCCGAGCCCAATCAATCAGCGCCGCATGTAGACTCTCGCGAACCCTCTGCTTCTGTTCATCGAGTACCTGCTGCGGCATTTCCTCCCATGCGAACCGCAGATCGCGCGCCATCGGTATCATTCGCAATCCGATGCTCTTGCCCGGCGAAAGCAGCAGCAGACCGTCATAACCGCAGTTCGCCTCGCTTTCGAGGTATGTCTCAATCGGCGAGTGAGTCAAATAGCTAGTCGTAATTACGTGCGGAACGGCTGTCCCAGAGAGCCGGGCCGTCCGCCTGCTCTTAGCTAAGTGGATTTCGATGAAACTCCGGTACCGGCCGCCGAATTTATAGAACGGATTCAGCGCTTTCACCACGCCGGCGCCCCGTGTCCAGCGGCTACCCGCGCCGCCCGCGAGCGATACAACGCCCACTTCGCCAGCGGCCAGCGCCTTCGCGCCAATATCCTGAAACCGCTGGTCCGCTCCACCCGACGCATCGACCACGTCGCTTGGTCTCACGTTTTCGATCTGCGCGCTTGCTGGAAGGCGGTTCTGCGAAAGGCCGATCCGCCCATTCCGCAAATCGGCCTGAATCTGGTCGTGCTGCACCCGGTCGAACCCGAACTCAGCCAGCAGGTCTTTGAGAGACTTCGTCTTTCCGGATTCTTCAGTAGCCGTTTGCGGCAGCAGCCGGTCGAACAGATTTTGCACCATGCCAGCCAGCTCGGGCGTCGTGCGGCAGGCCGCTCCGAAGCGGTCGAGCTCCGCGCGTTGCGATGCCGATAGAAATCGCGTCTCCACTCGTAACAGCTTCGGCACCATCAGGTGGTAATAGCCGGGCGGCATCAGCGCCGTATCATCATTCAGAATCTCCGCACACGTGCCACGCTCATTAATCGCGAAGTCGTAGACGACCGGTTCCATCGCGAACGGAACGGCCTGCTCCAGTTGCCGCTTCGTTTCGCACATGATGGTCTGCAGCCGGTCCTGCGCATGATTCTTCTTTTGTGGGCTGAAGATGAATCCCATCCCGCCCCCCGACATCCCGCCCAGCATCCAGAATCCCCATAAATCCGAGCCCATCTCGCTCCGGACGCGATCGATCAGCGTCTCCGTATAGAGGTTGCTTGCCCATGGAATGATTGTCTGGATCGGGCCGAAGAAGTTTTGCTGCGTGGCCGCCCCCAATGCCTGTACATCGCCCGCGTGAATATCACCGAGGATCTCGTCCAGAAGGCCCATCGCTTTCCACCGCGCGTTCCACTCTGGCTGCGAGCGCAACAGATATTTCTCGGTGACCATCTCGAGAATCGGCCCGACATCCTGTGCCATTCCGCCATGCACCAGTACAAGGCTGTTTTGCAGCTTCTCCCGAGTCTCTTCGGAAAATTCATCGCGTGAAAGAACGTGATGTTTTGGCAGCAAACAGCCGCGGCTGATGCCGGACTCAGGATCGCCATTCCCGGTCTCCACGCCTTCAATCAATTTCATTCCCGGCCAAACACCGCCCGAATCCTGCCATCCGCCGCCTGACCCGCCGAGCCATTCACCCAAAATTGCGCGCGCCGCAACCAGCCGCCGGTCGCTTTCTTGCAACGGTCCCGTAAGCGAATGAATCTGGTTCGTCGCCCGCATGCAAACGGAGATTAGACAAGCCAACAGATTGGTAGATACGGCCAGCCGCGAGCCCTTGGGAATATCACGCACCCGGCTCACGATCTCGATACCGCGTCCGGGACCCGCCAGACGGTTCAGTAAACTCGCGAGCGGCTCTGAGGAGACGCCCATCGCCTGGGGCACGATACCCGACGCAATTACAGCCGCTTTGAGCAATCCAAGATAGTCCCGAGCGAAATCAACCACGTCGGCGAAAGACG
>JBOGMU010000188.1:0-1873 GCA_050746865.1 Candidatus Acidiferrales bacterium | reverse complement strand
AATCCACAGAACGTGCTTGTGGGATCGACGACGTTTTATTACGATCCTACTCACCTGCGCCCGCTTCCGAGCGGCATGCTTCGATTCTTTGTCGAAGCTCGCGGGTTTTGTGATGTAGTGATTCAGGAATTGCATCCATACCCAGCGGCTGTACGCTTTCCGGAGGATGCGAGCGGAATCGGAGCGCGCCTTAACGATCTACTCTACGGACCACAAGACTTCGGCATTATTGGACGTAAAGTTTAGAGCCGCGAACGTCCGTTGGAATCCGACAGCAGCATAGCTAGGGCATCGGTTAATGACGAGGCATCCCGGCAAATCCGAGTTCGGCTGGGCAGTGAAGCCGCCGAAGCATTTGAGCCAACGGCGAGCACCGGAAGCTGAAACTGAGCAATCCTCCGTTCCGCGCAATCGTCGGAGAGGTCGCCCATGATCCAGACGAGCCGGGCTTTGGAAAACTCCTCATCGGTTATCCAGTCATTCATTACAAACTGAACCCTGTTGCTCCAAGCGCTCCATTCCAGGAGTTCAAGCGCGCGCGTGCTCTCCGCCGAGACTGGCGACGTGCATACGACCAATGGCTCCTCATCACGGACGGATATCGGATTGAGCGAGTAGAGGCGGAACAGCTTTTTCACCTGATTTTCGAATGTTTTGTCGCGCAGCCTCTGAAAGCCGCGGGCGCCCATATCGGCGATCTTCCATGGCTGGTCTAAGAAGATCCGCATTTTCTCGGAAAGGTCTTGCGCGCTTCCGCTTTGAAAGAGAAAACCAGTTTCGCCGCCGATAACAAGTTCTGGAACACCACCCGAGCGAGATGCAATTACGGGAGTGCGAGACGCCATCGCCTCCGTAATCGATACCGGCTGATTCTCGGGCCAAATCGAAGGAAGGATCAACACATCCGTTTCCTGAAATACTTCCGTGATGTGGCTGGTTTCTACCCGGCCCCAAAAGCGGGTAGAGCTCGTCAAGCCCAATTGGGCCGCCTGCCGTTTCAGGTTTGATTCTTCCGCGCCTCGGCCGATTATGTTAATTGTGATTCGGTCTCTCGCGCCCAAAAGAGCTGCGGCCTCGAGAATCAAGCCGACACCCTTGTGCGCGCCCAGGTGCCCCACGTACGTGAATCGAATGCGGCCTTCGCCATGAGACTTCTGGATCGCCGCGAATCGTGCTATATCGATCCCGTTCCACAGAACGAACATCTTCTCGATTGGAAAACCTGCCTCAACATATGTTTTGGCCAGATATTCGCTCGGCGAGATAAACGCGTCAACGCCCTGAAAGCGCCACATCAGGTAATCGTGGCGCATGCGGATCGGAATGTTGCGGTTCCCATCTGGAATGGTGCTCATGCATTCCGCGCAGCGGTTGTAATCTTGGCAGACTTCACTACGATAGTTGATGATCGTATTTCGATAACAAAAACCCCAGTGATCGTGCAGGGTGATGGCGGTGCGGATGTTCCTGCCCTTCGCGATCTGAATCATACCCACCGATAGGCCAGTCAAGTTGTGGAAATGAACGACGTCCGGCTGAAACTGTTCGAGTGTCGCCTCGAATAGCGCATCCACTTCATGATGCTGAAAATTCACGTAATTCGAGTCATAATCTTCGGCCGCAAGAGAGATGCGGATTATGTCCACATCCTCATGCCGGTCGGCGCGCACGGAATAACGGGGCCGGTCCGAGTGCTCGCCAGCGAATATAAGAACCTTTTTACCCTGCCGCAACATTTCGGTAGCTTGCCGATGCGCGATTAGCTCGGCTCCGCCAACGAAATTCGGGGGATAGTAATTTGAGCAGATCAATATTCGCTCGGGATACGGACACCTCATGCGGAAGCTGCGGTTTTCGATTGGTTCGGCATGGT
>JBOGMU010000187.1:0-4549 GCA_050746865.1 Candidatus Acidiferrales bacterium | reverse complement strand
CTTCTGACCTTTGCGCCTCCGCGTATTCAGGACGGCACCGGCTCGCTCATGAACCCGATTGCGACGGTTTAGCCATGCGAACACCTCGCATCTAAGGAGACTTATGTCATCACTGAAATATCACCTTGCCCAAGCCGTCCTCGGATCGACTCTAGGCCTAACGTTTGCGCTGGCGCCGGTGCTGGCGCAAGCACCTGCCGGGACTCAGCCGGCTCCCCAGGCAGCGGCCGCGCCGCCATCGAATGTTGCGTCGAACGAGCAGTTAGGCGTCGATATTGACCGCTTCATCGGTGATCCGGCGAACACACCCGTGCATTTCTCGCACGGCACACTCCGTACCCATGCCATCCTGCGCGCGGGCAATCCTTACGAGCCGGGCGCGAATGCTGCGGTCCTTGAATATCGCAAAGAGCTCGCCACCGCCACGCTCATGCCGGGTTCGCGCACGCCGCTCCAGTCTTATGAGGATTCTTATTTCTTCTACGTGAAAAGCGGCGAAGGCAGGATCGACGACGGCAAGCAGATGTGGGACCTGCGCGAAGGAATTGCTGTGATCGCTCCGCCACACGTGCCGCATCGGCTGGTGAACACGTCCTCCGACAAACCACTGGAGATGATAATGCTCGATTGGGTGGGCGGCCCCGACGCCAAATCGTCGCTCATCGTGCGCGACACGCACCTGCTTCCATGGTGCGAAGAAGATGCGCACTGGAACAACACCTCACGGTGTATCTTCAGCGCCGCCGACGGTCTGCTGCAGGGCGAACGCATCTACACCGTTTTTCTCGAGCCCTGGTCGGTTTCGCAGCCGCACAGCCACACGCCAGGGACGGAGGAGATCTGGGTCAAGATCTCCCCCGGCAGCATTCCGATCCTCATGGGCAGTGAAATGCGCGAAATGGCACAGGACCAAGCATATCTCGTGCCGCCAAATGGCAAGACGGACCACTCGAACCTGAATATCAGCCACGATCGAGTCGAGAGCTGGGTATACATTGCGCGCGGTCCCGCGACTCCTGGCCGCGGCCCGGGTGGACGGGGAGGAAGAGGAGGCGCTGGACGAGGTGGGCGTGGCCCGTCGAATCCCAACCTCTCGCGCGACACTACGGATGCGACCGTGCAGGGCCAGCCACTAAAGTAGTTTCTGCGACTCTGGCCTTCTTTGCGTACCTTGGCCACGTCCAGCGGCCGGCGTGTATCTGACCCCCTAAGCGACGCGAACAACTTCCATGCGGAATGCGCTCACCAATAAATTCGGTACGTTGCAGGCCCCCGCAACCATCCTTCTTCTAAATAAATCAGAAGAGGGCATCTTCAGTCGAAGTCATCAGAAAGCAGGTGCAGCCGGTTTCACTCCACACGCGGTGATCGACGCTGCCCGCCTCCGCGTGGATGAAATCGCCGGGATAGAGGGTTCTGTCATCAACCATCAATACGCCGTGCAGAAGATGCAGTTCTTCGACGCCCGCATGCCGGTGCGCAGGATACTCGGTCCCCGGATCAAGCCGGACTAGCATGCTCACGCTCTCGATTTCGGAATTCCTCGCGAGTATCTTGACGTGGATGCCCGGCGCCGCTTGTTCCCACTCTGGTTTATTAGGCGCTTCCAAGGGAGGCACGAACGGCCGTGCGTCAGATTCGCTGGCGATTCGCTTCGCAAGCCGCCCCCACAGCGATTCCGCTGGACGCAACACTTCGGTGGGCCAGCCGACAAATATCCTGACAATGGGCCGCAGCGTCTCGATTTCCTGCCTACAATCCTCACACGCCAAGACTTGAGCTTCAACCGAAGCCATCTCACGCGGAGAAAGCGCCTGCAATGCAAACAGGAACAAGAGATCCAGATGTTCTTGACTATGTCTGTCGGGTTTTGAGTTCATCCCGTCGCCTTGACTTTCAGTCGAAGTTTTTCGAGTCCGGAACGGATTCGCGTCTTTACGGTTCCGAGCGGCTGATCCAATTCCCTTGCCGTTTGTTCATAAGTTAATTCAGAGAAAAACGCGGTTTCGAGAGCCTTTCGTTCTTCTGTACTCAGGGCCTTGAGCGCATCCTGCAACATGCGGCTTTGCTCCTCAAACAGGCAAGCTTGCTGCGGATCAACAATGTCTGTCGCTGCCCGTAAGCTGTCCGGATACGTGTTCACCCTTTTTTTCCTCTGATCGAACCGCAGGCGATCAATCGCCCTGCAGCGCGCCTGATTCATGATCCATCCTACGACCGAGCCGTTAGCAGGGTCATAGGTCGAGGCTTTTCGCCACACGTCATGGAAGACATCAAGCGTAACTTCCTCGGCGGTTTCTCGATTCATCGTTATCCGCGCGATCAACGTAAAGACAATGCGATGCGTTTGCTCGTACAGAGAATATATTGCACGCTGGTCACCGCCGGAGATCGCTCGGACTAGCTTTAGCCACTCCTCCTCGGATACACGGAACTTTGACTTATCCGCATAGAGAATATCCCCGAGCCTCTTTGTCTCTGGCGGCTGCACGCAAGCATCATGCAAGGCGCGAGCCTTCCCAGTCAAGGGAGCGGGACCAATGTTGAGCCTATAGTCCGTGCAGGCACGGATTCCGGCTCCTCTATCTCAGTAAACGTCAAGAGGGTGCCGCTGGATTGGTTGGAAGCAATAAAATATGGTCGGGCTCTCGACGCCTGAAAGAAATTCCTTCTAGAGTACAAATCCAAAACCTGATCGTTGACGTTATTTAGGGTTGCAGGGCGTAAGGGGGCGCAGTGCCTGACTTTTGGGAACTATCTGTTGGTCCATGCGCTGCGGTCCGCCGATAGTGGATCGAAGATCCGCAATCGCTTTGGCAATGAGGAATTACATGCATTATCACATTCGCTGGTCAGACTCGAAGCTTGACTGGGAACGCTTCAATACACGTCAAGAAGCTGAGCAGGCGGCGAGACAACTAACACGTTCAGACGAGACGTTCACTCTCGAACAGGTTGACGACGGGACTTGCATGCAATGTCTGAAGATCTACGAACGAGCGAGCGGTAAAACCGTTGACGCTGACGGGAGTTCCTAGAGCGGAAGCCCTTCGCGCACAACCGACGAATTGCCGAAGCCGAATCGAGGGTTTGGGCGGGACGTAGGCACGGAGAAACGAGTACAGCCTTTGTGTCGCGCTATTTCTAAGCCGCGCGTATCAGGCAATTCGGAATGCCACGGTCAATAAATTCGGTACGTTACAGGCCTCCGCAAGCAAAGAGTCTTCCCTTTCATGACTTTCCGCGAGTCCTGCTGAATTTGAAGGAAACCTTCATGATGTTCCGTGCATGACTCGAATGTTGTGACGGCCGAGAAACGAAAATACAGAAACTACTGTATTCGCCGGCCTATGGTTTCCCGTGGATAATGCCAAAAGTCAAAACTATCTCTACTGTCTTTTTTCTAAAAGAAATCGTGCCCAGAGGACGGTCCGGGCTGGAATGCTGTCAGCGGACAGAAGCTGATGAATCCTGTCAAGATTCTAATCGCGGGCGAACACGAACTGACTCGGCGCTCCGTGATCTTTCGCGTCTCTGGGGAAGCTACTCATGGAATCGAAGCCATCGAAAAGGCGCGCCAGCTCTATCCTGATGTCGGGCTCATGGACCTAGCATTCCGAGGATGGACGGCCTTGAGGCCACTCGAATCATTCGGCGTGAGACCGTTGCATCTCATCATTACTCCGAATGATCCGAAGGTTGTTCGGGAGCACGCTCGCAGCGTCGACGCGAGCTGCGCGGTAATAAAATCCGATTTGACCGACATTTGCTTCCGCTACCGGGGAGAGTGATTTATGGAAAATAATTTGGGCTTGGGCCAGACAAAAGGCTCGCACGAATCGCACCATTCGGAGGGGGCGGACGGCGTCGGAACTGCCGGGCGCGAACCCTGGTGCGGGCTTCTCGCTGATGCCGCGCCGCACGATCACATTGTTCAGCTTTATCAGGATCAGCAGTTTCTCAATCGTGCCGTCTGTCGGTTTGCGGCGGCGGCGATCGCGAACGGCGAAGGAGTGATTTTGGTCCCGACGGTCGCTCATTGGGATGCTTTTCGCCCTCGCCTGGAATCCGAAGGTGTGGATGTAAAAGCCGCGGAAAAACGGGGGCAGCTAACTATCGTAGACGCAAACGATCTGCTGCCCACCTTCATGCGCGACGGAATGCCGGAGTCGCCAGTATTCATGGGCTTGGCCGCGAACGTAGTTTCACAAGCTCGCAGAGGCGGTCGTTACACAAAAGTGCGTTGGTGGGGTGAGATGGTCAACATTCTTTGGGAGCAGGGCGAGGTTGCCGCCAGTATGAACCTCGAAGATCAGTTCGATCAGCTTGCGCATGAGCAGGATATTGCGATCTTCTGTTCTTTCCTGATGGACAACTTCGACGGAAATGTCCACACGCGCATGCTGCCGAGACTAGGCGAGAACCACTCGCATCTGATTCCCGTCGAAGATTACTCCCGGCTTGAGCGGGCTGTATCCGAGGCGCTTCGAGATACAGTGGGGCCGGACGAGTCTCGAGTCCTGGAAGGACAGCTCCTGGCGCACTATAA
>JBOGMU010000186.1:0-16886 GCA_050746865.1 Candidatus Acidiferrales bacterium | reverse complement strand
GCTTCGGGATGACGTCTGACGCGCACCATTTGACGCAACCAGCGATGCATGGGCCTTCGAGGGCGATGAAGTCCGCATTGCACGAAGCGGGGCTTGCGCCGGAGGAAGTCGGCTATATAAACGCGCACGGCACGGGCACACCAGGCAACGACCCTGTCGAAACGGCGGCGATTCACGACGTCTTCGGCGCACACGCAAAGAAGGTTGCCGTGAGTTCGACCAAATCGCTGCACGGGCATGCACTGGGCGCGGCCGGAGCAATCGAGGCCGTCGGTACGATTCTTGCTATGAGGCACGGTATTTTGCCGCCCACAGCGAACTTTACCGTGGCCGATCCAGAGTGCGACCTTGATTACATTCCCAACGAGCCGCGAAAACAACAAGTGGGTGCGGCCCTTTCGAACTCGTTTGCGTTCGGTGGATTGAACGCTGTCATCGCCTTCCGCGCGATCTAACGCTGCCTCGCCAGCAATCGCATCGCGTGCATTGTAACTTCGGTTCCTGTGACGCCATGACCGTGATAGTGTAAGCTGGCGCGCCTTGTGTATTGACATCGTGTATACAACGATTGTAGCTTGATAGGGATACCATGCGAACGATCGGACGAGAAAAACGCGGGACACGGAGCATCACAATTAACCTGCGCGCAGATCGCGCAAAACGCGTGCTGATCGATCGAGCAGCGGAGAAAGTCGGGAAAAACCGCTCCGAATTTATGCTGGAGGCGGCGTGTCGCGAAGCGACCGAGGTCTTGCTTGACCAAAGATTGTTCATGCTCGATGAAAAGGCGTACAAGCGCTTCGTCGAGAGGCTCGACGCGGCGCCATCGGAGAACAAGCGATTGAAGCGATTGCTAACGTCCAAAGCGCCGTGGGAATGATCGGCGCGTGGACTCGATAGGCCCACCGGAACACATTTCAACCAGCCACGACATTTCCGCCTTCGATTGCGGGATTTCTGTCCTGAACGAATGGCTCAAAAGAAGAGCTTTGGCGAATGAGGCGTCCAGCGCGTCCCGCACCTACGTAGTTAGTTCGGCTGGCAAGGTCGTGGGCTACTATGCGCTGGCCAACGGCGTTGTAGCGCTCGCGAATGCGGGGAGAATTCGCCGCAACATGCCAGACCCACTACCAGTAATGATTCTGGGGCGACTTGCGGTCGATCAGGCCTGGCAGGGCCATAATATCGGCAGGAGCCTATTGCGAGACGCAATTCTGCGGACCATCCAGGCCGCTGAAATCGCAGGTATCCGAGCAATTCTCGTCCACGCAATTTCTGAGGATGCCAAACGGTTCTACGAGCGATATGGCTTCATCGTCTCGCCCGTCGAGCCAATGACTCTGATGATCACGCTAACTGAGGCGGAGAAGGCGCTATTCGGGAGATAGCGAGATACAGCTCGCGACGAGTAGAGCCTCAGAAAAGCAGGCGCACGATGTGGGGAAGATAAGAAATGTGGGGAATCAGCGCGCTCCAAGGCGCCGGATTCATCTCCCACTTGCGGGTAAGCTCGTCTGACAGAGTGAGAGTCATCATAATACCGAGCCAGAAAAAGGCGCAGAGAATAGCGATGCGCGTCAACCCCGGCTGATACTTCACGTGCATGAAGAAGAGGATCACAAGCAGCATCTTCATTACTGCTATCGCCAGTGCAACGACGGTATTGAAAACACCCAAGTCGATATACGCGACGCCAGTCGTAAGGCCCGTGAGACACAGCAGCGTAATAAAAGTCAGTACATACGTTCTGACGGGTACGATCGCGTCAGAATGGTGGCCGTGTTCCTGCGTGCCGTGCTCGTGCATCCTTCGCTCCCTGAACAGCCTAACAGGCGACGAAAAAAGGTAGGCAGCTAAACCCTATCTATACAGCTGCCTCTATATCGAGTGCCGCGCTGAAAACCGCGCTACGCTTAAGCCCCCAAAAAACCCGCGTTAATAACGCCCGCCGATTAAGTATAAAAGCGGGAAGAGAAATATCCAGACGATATCGACAAAATGCCAGTAAAGACCGCTAATCTCGAGCGGCGCCACATAATCGGGCGAGAACTTATTCCGAGCCGTCATAATGAGGAGCACGGTGAGAATGCCGAGCCCCACGATCATGTGCAAGGCGTGGAGGCCCGTCATAAAAAAATAGAAACACATAAACATCTGCACCTGGCCCATCTGCGACCCTAGCGATGCCCACTCCGGGCGATATTGAAAGCCGAGGCCCGGGACGAAGTGGTGGAGGTAATCCTCATACCATTCGAAACGCAACTTGATACCAAGAAAGGTCAAGCCGAGGATCATGGTGAGGACGATCCACATCATCGTGACGCCCTTCTTCTTGCCCGAATGCGCCGAGTGGATGGCCATCGCCATTGTGAGCGAGCTGCAGATCAACACGGCTGTGTTGGTGGCGCCGAATTTCACCTCGAGGATCTCGCGACTCCCTACCTCGAATGCGGGCAGATGCAAGGAGCGATAGACGGTGTATGCAGTAAACATTCCCCCGAAAAAGAGGATTTCGGTCATCAGGAAGAGCCACATACCGAGCCGACCAGCTTCCCGCTGCTGCTCAATCGTTTCGAACTGATGAGCGAACCCGGGCGGATGGGCGTGAGCCTCGTGAGTTACAGCGGCGTCAGACACTATGGTGCGCTCCCTTGAGTGGTTGATAATTGTACGCGTCTTCGGTGACGACGGGCATTACGTCGAAGTTCTCCGTCGGCGGCGGAGTCGGCGCGGCTTCCCATTCCAGACCCTTGGCGCCCCACGGATTTTGCGGTGCAATGGGGCCATAGCGCATCGACCAGAAGAGATAAATCAGCGGAATGGCGTAACCGACGGCAAGGATCGAAGCGCCTGCCGAAGACAGCACATTGAGCACCTGGAACTCCGGCGGATAGACCGCATATCGACGCGGCATGCCGAGATAGCCGAGCACGAATTGCTGGAAGAACGTCAGGTTGAAACCCAGGAAGATCAGAACCGCAGCGATGCGCGCCCACATGTCCGGATACAGACGACCTGTTATCTTTGGCCACCAGAAATGAAGGCCGCCGAGGTAAGCCATGACCGCGCCACCCACCATGATGTAGTGGAAATGCGCGATCACGAAGTACGTTCCATTCAGATGGACGTCGACTGCCAAGGACGCGAGAAACAGGCCGGTGAGCCCGCCCATCGTGAAGAGGCCGATAAAGCCGAGAGCGTAAAGCATTGGCGCTTCGTAGGAAATCGAACCCTTATAGAGCGTCGCGGTCCAGTTGAAGACCTTCACGGCCGAGGGGATCGCGACCAGGAAGCTCAACACCGAGAAAATCAGTCCGGCGTAGACCGACTGGCCGGTGACAAACATGTGATGGCCCCAGACGAGGAAGCTAATCACCGCGATCGCCACACTCGAGAAGGCAACGAAGCTATAGCCGAAAATCTTTTTGCGCGAAAATGCGGTGATCAATTCGCTGATTACGCCCATGCCGGGCAAAATCATGATGTAAACGGCCGGGTGCGAGTAGAACCAGAACATGTGCTGAAACAGCAGCGGGTCACCGCCGAGCGCCGGATCGAAGATTCCGACGTGCAGCGTTCTTTCGAGCGCCAGCAGGAACAGCGTGATCGCAATGACGGGCGTGCCGAGGATAAAGATGATGCTCGTCGCGTACATCGACCAAATAAACAGGGGGAGACGGAACCACGTCATGCCCGGCGCACGCATCTTGTGAATCGTGACGACGAAATTCAGCCCCGTGAGAATCGAAGAGAACCCGGCGACGAAAATTCCCATTGCCATCCAGGTTACCGCCGTGTGCGAATAGGTACTGCTGTAAGGCGTATAGAACGTCCAGCCGGTATCTACTCCGCCGGAGAAGATCGCGATGAGCGCGAGCAAGCAACCGGTGATGAAGATGTACCAACTGAGCAAATTCAGTTTGGGAAACGCAACGTCTCGCGCCCCGATCATCAGCGGAATAAGGAAATTACCCAAGGTGGCCGGGATCGACGGCACCAGAAAGAAGAAAACCATGATGATGCCGTGGATACTGAACAGCTTATTGTAGGTTTCCGGCTCGACCAGCGCTCCCTGAGGTTCGAGCAGCTGCAAGCGCATAAAGAATGCCGCCAATCCGCCAATCATGAACATCAGCGTGATGGTGGCAAGGTAGAGCAGTCCGATTCGCTTGTGATCTTTTGTCAGCAGCCACGACTTGATGCCAGTAGTGGCATTCAAGTAAGTGACGCGAGATTCGGCCGGTACTGCCGGTGGTAGATCTAGAGTGGCCGTACTCATTGCCCGTTCTTCCTTTCTTGCGGTCCCAACGACTTCACATACGCGACCAACTGAAGCATCTGCTCTTCGTCTAGTTGACCCTTGAATGTGGGCATGACGTTTTTGTAGTTCGGAAGCTGAACAGAATCCGGCTGGATAATAGCTTGCCGGATCAGGGTGTCATCAACAACGTGCGTAGAGCCGTCCGCAAACTTTTCGGTTTGACCATATACCCCCTGAAGGGGAGGCCCATCTCCGCCAGGCGTATGGCAACTACTACACCCGAGGACACTGAAGAGATGTTCGCCGGACTTGGACATCGATTCATTCTGCTCGCCGCCTGCGAGCCACGCCGCATAATCCGATTGCGGCATGACGTAAACCCAACCGATCATGTGCGAATGGTCGGTGCCGCAATATTCGGTGCAGTACAGATGATACGTTCCGACCTTGGTGGCTTCGAACCAGATCGATGTGTAACGGCCGGGCAAAGCGTCTTTCTTGACGCGGAATGCCGGGATATAGAATCCGTGGATCACGTCTTGCGAGGTAATCGTCACCTCAACCGGCTGGTTCACGGGCACGTGAAGCTCGTTAATTTCGCGCGGCCCTTCGGGATGCTGGATGTGCCACATCCACTGCTTGCCGATGACGAAGATCTCGCTGGATGCAGCCGGCGGACGCGAATTCCGGACATAGAGGTATGAAGCCCAGAAAAAGATGACCACGCAAATCGCCGAAGGAATCAGAGTCCAGGCAAGCTCAAGGGCCAAGGGTGCGTGAGTTTCCGGCGGAACCTCATCCGGCGAGCGACGCCGGTATTTGATCATGAAGTAGAAGATGATCGAGAAGATGAGGACGGTAAAGAAGAGCGTGATGCCAGTGAGAAAATAATAAAGCTGGTCTACGCCTCCGGCGATCGTGGAGGCGGCAGGCGGCTGAATCGGAAATAAAGCCGCTATTTCGTGCAATCCGGTTTGCGTTAGAACCGTCATCAACATTCCGTCACAATCCTTCGCGGCGCGCGATGCCGAGCGCCTCGATCATGCGTGTCCGCTACGCGGCGAATAGTTCTCGGCGCGCGATAAACAGAAAATTAAAATCGCCAGCGCAAGCAACGTCACGGCGCCACCAACTTGAATGGCGCGCGAGATCACCAGCCCGTATTTACCGGTGTGCGGGTCATAGTGATAGCAGAAGAGAAGCATCTGATCCACTTTCGATCCGATCTTGCCGCTCGATGCATCGTCAAGACTGAAGCGCAAGTCACGCGACGCATAGTTCACACCATAAAGATATCGCGAGATTCTTCCCTGGCCCGTAAGCACCGTGAGGAGAGCGGCGTGCGCGAATTGCTCCGATTCCGAGTCGTACGCGTAGTGATATCCGATCGCGTTCGCGAGAGCCTTGATCTGCGTATTCGTTTCACCTTGAACCGGCTCTTTCGCACTCGATTTGACGTTGAACTGCGGATCGGCGGTCAGGAAGTGCCAACCGGCGACGCCACTCGGGCGTCCGTACATCCCGGTGTAAAGCTGATGCTTCGCATCGGCCACGATCGGCTGGTCGGAAGGATCAATGCTGATGGTGACAACTTGAAAATCCTTCCCAACCGACATCGGAATCATTTTCAGTGCGCGATCCAAGCCGTTCAATTCTTCCGTGCAAAGCATGGGGCAACTGAAATATACGAGCGAAAGCACGACGGGCTTTCCCGGAGTAAAGAACTGGCCCAAAGTGACTGGCGTACCATGCTCGTCGCGGAAAACCAGGTTCATTGGAACCTGGCCATCGAGCTTCTGGTCGATCGAGACGTCCTTAAGCAACTCAGGGCGCACACCGATATTTTGCGTGGGGTTCATGAATTGTGCCGTTGCAGGAAGCACATCCACGAGCAAAACCGCAAGCACGGCCAGAGCACACACGCGCAACGTCCGCGGCTTGCTGAACACCGAATTGGCGAAAGACAACTTCACAGCCGAAACACTCTCCTAAACTCCGCTAGTCCTTGGGCGCTGCCGCAGCCGCTTGAGGCTGCGCCAAATAACCGCACGGCCCCTGTTCGTATGTGGCGTCAGGCTCGCCGGCGGCACCCACCGAGGGAATCGTTCCACCCGCGGCTTGCATTTCCTGTTCAGAGCGCGCAGGCAATCCGCGCTGCAACGTCAAATCCATCGCGCGGTCAATTGGAATCTGTACGATGCCGCCCGCCTTATTCAGCCACGCATAGCCGTCCACCTGCTGCCTCTGCCCGGCGCAGAACGAAAGTAGATCCTGATGCGGATTCGCCTGAAGCAGCGGGCCAGTGGGAATCTCACGCGCGTTTGCAAACGGCGAAGCGGTGGGGCCAAGTGGCGTCAATTTATCAAGATATCCAAAAATGAAGCGCATCACGATCAACGTAACCGCAAGAAGGACGGCAAGATAGAAGCCGAACTTCAGCAGCGATTTAGCGTCGGCGTCGCGAACCTCATATCCCGGGCCTCTGCCGTTGTTTTCATGAGCATCGTTGCGATGCGGATCGCTCATGTCTCAACCTCCGTTCCGTGCGGACCGAGGTGGTGCAGAAAGTCCGATGTCGGCGGAATCGCCGGCGACCTGCCCGGGAAGCGCGGATCATGGAGCGGCAACAATGGAAATCTCTTCAATTGCATGCAGAAAACTCCAACCCAGATGCCGCCCAAGCCGATCGCAGCAAAAATAATTCCGAAATCAGCCCATCGCGGCGATTTTTCGTAAGCGGGCGCCGTCTGCCAATAGAGATCCAGCAATGTAAGGGCAAATTGCCATGCTGCGACCTTGGCCAGACGTGACAGGCGCCTCTTGATGCTACGCATAAGCAGGCAGAAAAACGCGACAAAAAAGTGGAGAAAGAGAAGCAGCCCGCCGACAGCGCCCCATCCGCCGAATGAACGCGACGTATAGTAAGGGATCTCCTGCTTCATGTTTCCGGCCCAAATAATCAGGAATTGGGAGAAAGACAAGTAAGCCCAGAGTAGTGTGAAAACCAAAATCAGGTTGCCGACGTCGAGATAACGCGATGGCTCCAACGCATCCTTGAGAGGCTCGTTTTCGGCGAGGTATCTCAACACAACCACGCCGAAGCTGTAACCAGCCAAAAGGAAAATGACGATATAGAGAAAACCGTAGATCGTCGAGAACCAGTGCGGCTCAAGCGACATGATCCAATCAATCGCAGCTACTGTGATGGCACCAGCACCGATCACGAGTCCCGGCGCGCTGACCTTCTCCATCGTGTGTGACAGCGTGGGATCTGCCGTTGCGTCCTCGCGCGCAGACAAGCGATTGAGCCAAAACGCAAGGATTATCCAGATGGCGAAATAAACGATCGCCCGAATGATCCAGCCATGTACTGTCAGGTACCAGAGCTTCGACGACAGGATCCGGTCGTCCGCTGCCGGGTGTATCCACGAGGAATACAGCTTGCCCATCGTGAAGAGAGGCACGAGGAAAAAAAGAGCGATCAGCGGGATCGTGCGCGCGCCCGCTTCAAAGATGCGGCGGAGCGGATAGCCCCACCATCCACCAGTAGTGTGGTGGATCATCAAGGCGCCCAACATGCCCACCGAAACAGCCGCCCAGAAGGCAAACGCAATCAGATATTGGTGCAAGAAAGGCAACCATGAACCCTCGCCAGAGTTGCGCGTGACAAAGCCGATAATCACGAAAATAATGAGCCCGGCAAAGCCGATGGCGAAGGCGCGCTTTTGTCCGGCGTCGATCAGCGCCAGATTTGCGTCACGATTTGTTCCCGGTGAACTCATTGCCCATGTCCCGTAGCCTGGCCGCCAGCAGGCTGGCCGGTAGAAGTCTGTCCTGTAGATTCGCTGGCGAGAGTGGACCGCTCCGCTTCCGGCACGTCATCGAGCGTCGCGTTGCGGCTCAACTGCAATACGCGAATATAAGCAGCAATTCTCCAGCGGTCGCCGACGTCCACGCGATCGGCATAGCTGTACATTGCACCAAAGCCGTTGGTCATTACGCCATAGAAGTGACCGACGGGCGCTTGGCGCAGCCGGTCCGAATGGAACGATGGCGGATGTGGAAACCCCCGCTGAACGATCATGCCATTTCCGCTGCCGGTATAGTCATGGCAGGGCGTGCAGTAGACGTTGAAGCGCTCGCGGCCACGCTCAAGGTCGGCCTTAGTAATCGGAAACGGAAACCGATTCGCCTCGACGCCATTTTCCACGCCAGTAAAGAGCAACGCATCGGTCCGAAGTTCGCCGCGTGCCACGGTGCCCGGCACCATCGGCCGCTCGGAACGACCGTCCGCAAAAAAGCTGCTCGGCTCGTACGGCAGATACTTCGGCTGAATATGCATATCGATGCGGCAACCGGATACCAGAAAGGCCACGGCGCCAAGCCACACGAGCGAACGAAGACGCGCGAATTTGCGGCTACTCTTCAACTTCGACCACCTCGCTAGGACGCAGGCCTTCCAAAAAGGCTCTGGTTCCGGCGCGATCAAACTTCTT
This sequence comes from Candidatus Acidiferrales bacterium, assembly GCA_050746865.1. Lineage (GTDB taxonomy): Bacteria > Acidobacteriota > Terriglobia > Acidiferrales > UBA7541 > Palsa-295. The sequence goes on along the minus strand of JBOGMU010000186.1, from coordinate 8,129 downwards.
GTCTCGAGCCGTGATACACAAAAAGAAACGATCGGTCGACGCCATCATGAATCGGGGTGCGTTGAACAGCGGGTGATATGGCTGCGGCAAACCATTTAGCGCGAGCATACCGAATACGGCCACCAGAGAAGCACCAAGAATCGTCAGCTCAAAGGTAATCGCGATCCACATGGGCCAACTGTTGGGCGGTTTCCCGCCGATATTCCAAGGGTAACTCACGACATTAGCGTAGTAGCACATGCCAAAGCCGGTGCAGCCGCCGAGAATTCCGCCGGCAAGAACCAGCGATGGAAGCGCAGTCCAATCGAAACCCACTGCCTCGGCAAGTCCCTCGACCGGAATGGGCGTATACGCGTCGAATTTTTTATAACCCGCCTCGCGAGCCCGATGCGCAGCAGCAAGGACGTCTTCCGGAGTATCGAACTCCGCGAGAAGGCCGTAAATTGGCTTGAGTTCCATGGCGTTCTCTCTGCTCTAACTCGTGATTTCCGTATTCGCATTGCGCACGCGTGCCAGGAAACTGGTGCGAGGCCGTGTGCCCAAGTCCGTAAGAATTCGATAATCGCGCGATTGCGCCTTCAACTTCGCGACGCGACTATTCGGGTCGTTGATATTACCAAAAACTATCGCATCCGCCGGGCACGTCTGCTGGCACGCCGTAAGAATTTCGCCGTCGCGAATCGCGCGATTCTCTTCTTCCGCATTGATCCTGGCCGCGTTGATGCGCTGCACGCAATAGGTGCACTTTTCCATCACGCCGCGAGACCGAACGGTCACATTCGGGTTGCGGACTCCGTAAAGACTCTGCGTCGTATAGTCAGAGAAGAGATAGAAATTAAAGCGGCGAACCTTATATGGACAGTTATTTGAGCAGTACCGCGTACCGACACAGCGGTTATACACCATGTCGTTGAGCCCTTCCGAGCTGTGCGAAGTGGCGCCGACCGGGCAGACGTACTCGCAAGGCGCGTTTTCGCATTGCATGCACGGCATCGGCTCGTAGTACATCTCCGGTGCGTCCAGGTCGCCGCGGAAGTAAGTGTCGATGCGAATCCAGTGCATTGCGCGACCGCGCTCAACCTGCTCCTTACCGACTACAGCAATGTTGTTTTCCGCCTGGCACGCAATCACGCAGGCATTGCAGCCGACGCAGCGGTTCAGATCGATCGCCATGCCCCATGCATATTCGTTGTACTTCCAACCGGGATACAACGAAAGATTCGCCGTCGCTTCTTCTTCCGGATTTTTGGCGAAATTCGGGTTCTTCTTGAATTCATCGAGCGTGGCAATCTGAATCAGGTTGCGCCCATGCTCGGGCTGCATGGCGAACGTGCTCTCTTCCTCAGCGGGATGACCGTCGACGTCAATTGTGTATTGCTGTTGGGTTGAAGCGAAAGAATACGTTTTACCTGTCTTCTTGATTTGCAGGCCGCCGGCCGAGCCGGGAGCGTTCGTGGTCCTCAGGAAATAGGCGTTGAAACCAGGGCCTGTGCCAATGCTTCCCGCGCGGCGGCGTCCGTATCCCAAATGCAGCGTGACCGAATTGTTCGCGTGTCCAGGGACGACATAAATACCCGCATCCACATTGCGCCCGTCCAACGAGAGCGTTACGTAATCCCCCTTACTGAGATTGAGCCGCTGCGCCGTTGCGGGCGAAACCATCGCCGCATTGTCCCAAGTGAGGCGCGTGATCGGCTTCGGCAATTCCTGCAACCAGCCGTTGTTTGCGGAGGAGCCGTCGCCGATGGCGGGATCGGGCAAAAACACTATCTCAAGAGCGTCCGGAGCGGACGCTGGGGATGACGCCTGACTGAGAGATCCGGGATTCACCGTTACCGAAGTGGTCGGGAAAGCTGTGCCTGCAATGACGCCGACTTCAAGCGACTTCTCCCAGAGATCTTCGAACGCCTGTCCCTTTTCCGGGCGCTGGCCCTGCCAATAAGCGCGGACGAGGTCGTGGGCGGACGTACCCGAATCGCCGCTGAGCAGCGCTACCATTTCGAGGGGTGAATGCGCGGCGTCATAAAGCGGTGCAATCAAAGGCTGCACAATCCCAGCAGTACCATCAAGCGCGCGAGCATCACCCCAGCTTTCGAGGTTGTGCGCCATCGGAATGTGCCAGTGGCTGAGCTCAGCCGTCTCATCGGCGTAAAGACCGCAATGGATACGGAGCTGCGCCTTGAAAATCGCGTCCACAAAATTCAAATCAGCGGGCGCGTCATATGCAGGATTCACGTCCAGCATCAGGACAACCCGCGCCTTACCCGCGTTGAGTTCTCCGACAAGCTCTTTCAGCGAATCCGTCTGATTCACCGGATTGGCTTCGATAGGATCGGTATATTCGACCGTCTTGCCCACATTGCCAAGGGCGGCATTCATTGCATGCGCAAGCACATGCACAAAAGGAGGCTGATGCTCGCCGGCAATTACGATCGAGGCGCCGCGATGCGCAGCGAGGTCGCGCACTACGCCGCCGACCCAATCGGCAGGAATCTTCGCCGCACCGGCATTTGCTGCCACAGATACGCCAACTCCGGCGGCAACGGCGCGAGCGTAGGCTTGAATATCACTGGAGCGCATCGCAAGGCGATGATCGGCAGATCCGCCCGTGCTGCTCGGCATGCTCTCGACGACGTAAAGCCTATTGGGATTTGACGACGGCCCGGCCGCCAAATTCCGTCGTGAGCTAAAGTCTTTCGTATGGCGAACGTGTCCGGGACCCACATTAAAGAAGTCCGCGTCAAGGGACAAGACAACGTCGGCTTTATCGAAGTGGTAGACGGTGTTTACGTATTTTCCAAACGCCTGACGACCGCCTTCGCGCGCCGGATCACCACTCACAGGCTCATACTGGTGCCACTTCGCAGCCGGATACATGGTGAGCAACTTTTTAATTTGCGCAGCCAGCGTTGGCGAACCGATGGTCCTAGTCAAAATGCGGAGGTCCGCGCCGTTTGGCCCGATCTGTTGACCGAAATCAGCCATTGCTGCAGCGAAATGAGGCCAGTCAGTGATTCGCCCGTCATGCAAGACAGACTGCGAGCGATCCGGATCATACATGTTCAGGATCGACGCCATCGTGAACACGTCCGCGGCGCCCAGGCTACCTGGATGCTGTGGATTGCCTTCCATCTTCGTCGGCCGGCCTTCGTAACTCCACACCAAAACACCCGTACCGACGCCCTGCTGGATTATGGAGGAGGCGTAGAACAGCGGGCGACCGGCAATAATCTCCTCGGGCGGCTTTACATAGGGAACGATGTGTTCGGTCGGGAGCTTCGTGCAAGCTCCAAGGCCGGTGAGCGCGGCCGAAACGCCGATAAGTTTCAGCATATCGCGGCGGCCGACGCCATCGGAGAAACGTCCGGGCATCGAAAGGGCTGCGTTCGATGGAAATTCGTTTTCCTTAAAATTGCGGAATTCCGGCGTATCCGACAGCTCCTCGATACTCTGCCAGAAGCGCTTCTCGCCATCCTGAGCAAGTCGCGCGCGGGCCGCGGCGAGGTCGATGGAATTGTTGGGCTCTGTGCTCATCGTTCCGCTTTCATCGGTGACACGTCGAACAGCTCTGCATAAAGCGCTCGTCGTGAATCTTATAATCGGTCAGCAACTTGCGTCCCAGCGTAAGCTGGTCGGTATACGTGGCGCCATTGTACGTTACAGGGTTATTGCGCGAAGGTTGCTGGTAAAACGCATTGAACACTTCGGACTTGGGCCGGAGATTTTTCTCGGGCTGCCGGTGACAATCGAGGCACCAGGACATGTACAGCGTCCCGGCTCGATATGTGAGCGGCATATCACCCATGGGGCCATGGCACGTGGTGCAGCCGATGCCCTTGTTAATGTGAATGCTGTGATCGAAATAGACGAACTCCGGCAACGCATTCACCCGCACCCAGTTCAACGATGTGTTCGTGCGATAACTCGTGCGCACAGGCTCAAGCATCGAGGCATTTGTCCAGATCTGCGAATGGCACGTCATGCAGGTCTGCGTGGGCGGGATACCGGCAAAAGACGACTTCTCGACCGTGACATGGCAATAGCGGCAATCGATTCCCAACTCGCCAACGTGGTGACGATGACTGAAGGGCACCGGCTGCTGCTCAGTGTAATTTTGCCTCGTGTACCACGAGGAGAGCGCAATTGTATAGAGAGCCCATCCCAAGAACGCGACGAAGACAATGCCGCCGAAAATGGTAAATCGCGAGATTAGGTTCGTGCTGCGATGAAAAATCTGCATGGTTCGTCCGAATCGCTCGCTAATCCGCCGCGGCGTGCGCCCCTTCCTCGCTAGTCTCATGCACCAGCGAACGAACCTCGACAATCGAAATCATGGGCAAGAATCGCAAGAAGAGATAGAACAGCGTAAAGAACAGGCCTACCGTTCCCAGGAACGTCGCCCAGTCCCAGCCCGTCGGGTAATACATCCCCCAAGCAGACGGGGTGAAATCGCGTGTCAGGCTCACAGCCACAATGACGAATCGCTCAAGCCACATCCCCATGTTGATGATGAGGGAAATAATGAATACAGCCACGGTATTGCGGCGCACCTTCCTACTCCAAAGCGATTGAGGAATCAGCAGGTTCGTCGCGATGAGCGTCCAATAAACGACCGCGTACGGCCCAAACATGCGCAGGTTCATCATGTCCCGCTCGAACGGATCGCCACTGTAGTAGGACATGAAGGTTTCCATGGCATAGCCATAAGCCACGATCAAGCCCGTAGCGAGCATTACCTTGGACATGATGTCCAGGTGCCGAATGGTGACCAGATCTTCCAAGTGATAGTACTTGCGCAGCGGAATCGCGAGCGTAAGCACCATGGCAAAACCGGAATAGATCGCACCAGCAACGAAATAGGGAGGAAAGATTGTGCTATGCCAGCCGGGAACGAGAGCGATCGTAAAATCGAAACTTACCACCGTATGGACGGAGACGACGAGCGGCGTGCAGAGACCAGCCAGCAGCAGCGAGGCCGTCTCATAGCGCGACCAGTGAACGGCCGAACCGCGCCAGCCCATGGAAAGAATGCCGTAGATAATCTTGGTGGCCTTGGTCTTCGCGCGATCACGCAGCGTCGCAAGGTCCGGAATCAAGCCGACAAACCAGAAAAGAAGAGAAACCGTGAAGTACGTGGATACCGCGAACACGTCCCAAACAAGCGGGCTTCGGAACTGCGGCCACAGCCACATTGGGTTCGGATACGGAAGCAGGTAGTAAAACAACCAGGGGCGGCCCATGTGCAGTAGCGGGAACATGCCCGCGCACATGACGGCGAAAATCGTCATTGCCTCGGCGAAGCGGTTAATCGACGTGCGCCACCGCTGATGAAGGAGCAGAAGGAAGGCGGAAATCAGCGTGCCGGCGTGACCGATTCCGATCCACCAGACGAAGTTGACAATCGCAAAGCCCCAGGCTGCCGGGATATCGATGCCCCAAATGCCCACGCCTTTGATCGCAAGAAGCGTGACCACGGTGTTCAGCAGCATCAGCAGGCCAAGGCTGATGAGGAAACCGAAAGCCCAGCCCGGAGTCGTCCCGTTTTTAAGGACGATGGCGCTGATCTTATCGGTAACCGAAGAAAACGTATGCCCGGGCGAAATCAGCGGCTCAGGCTTATACGAGACATCTCTTTTTTGAGAACCCTCAGAATCCACTCGAAGTTCCCCAGACTATTCGGTGCGTCCGAACGAGGATCGGAAGAGACTTTTTAGCGCCTGTCATCGCGTTTGATCGATGATCACTTCCGAACCGTTCTCGAGAGCGCCTGTGCTTCGTATAATTGCGCTCAAGCTTCACTTTAGGACGCAACAGATTAAACTTATTGCCGCTTCTACGCAAGCTGATTTCAATATTTTTTTACCGTAGAAATTTCCGAGGCGGCACGCAAAAAAAGATTAATCATTCCGAGGGCTGGCAGCTTGCGTGCGTGGATTTTGCGCCTGTTGACATTAAAGAATACCGCCGCTTCGCGGTCCGCAAGGCGCGCGCGCCGATTGTTAAGATTGTCCAATGCGATTCCCTCGCGACATTTGTGAATTCGCCCGGCCCACGGTCTGCGCAATTCTTGTGGGAGCGGCGCTCTTTTGCGCGGGCACTTCGCTGGCAGACACAATCGTTCTCAAGAATGGACGGAAAATCGCGGCGTCCGACATTGTCGACTCGGATGGAAAAGTCACGTATCAGACGCCCGCGGGCGAGATGTCGATACCGGAATCGATCGTGGACCACATCGATAAAAACGACTTCGCTTATACGAGCGCTGCGAATGCCGCTGAAGCTGCGGCGTCTTCGGTTCATGTTGACGCGGCGGCGATCTCGCCAGCGTCCGGATACGACGCCATAGCAGCACTCGCCGTTCACAGCGGCGCAATCGATTACGAATACCTCGCGCGTCTGGACAATCAAGCGCGCTTCGGCGCAGCGATCGACATTGCCAAGGACGACGTGGCGCACCACGCCGCGGCGCAGTTTCTGATTAGAAGAGGAAACACGAACTCCGCCATTGATCAGTACAGGCAGGCTCTTGTATTCGACCCGCAAAATACGGGCCTGCTTCTGAATATCGCAGTTTTGTATTTGCGCCAAAGCCGCTTTAAGGAGGCGACGGACGCGCTGGAGCAGGCGCGGCGCGTTGCACCAAATTCAGCGGACGTCGCAAAACTGGAGGGCTGGGCCTACTACGGCGCAAACAAACTGGATCAGGCAGTGTCTGAATGGCAGAGAGCGCAAAAACTCCGCCCCGATCCGGACGTTGCGGAGGCGCTCGAAAAAGCGGAACGGGATAAATCCGAGGAAGAGACGTATCGCGAAGGCGAAACTGCGCATTTCGATCTGAAATACTCCGGCGCGGCGACGCCCGATCTGGCCGCTGCGATTCTGGCCGCGCTCGAAGACGATTTCAACGATATCCAATCGCAACTTGACTACACGCCTCCGGAACAAATCGGCGTGATTCTCTATACGAACCAGGCATTTGCCGACATTACGCGCGCACCCGGATGGGTGGGCGCGCTTAACGATGGCCGGTTGCGAATTCCTGTCCAGGGGCTTACGGGCGTAACGCCGCAGCTTGCGCGCGTTCTGCGGCATGAACTCACGCATAGTTTCGTGGGCCAAGAGACTCGGGGGCGCGCGCCGACTTGGCTGCAGGAAGGGATTGCACAATATATGGAAGGACTTCGCAGCGGGGCCTCCGCGAGCGCGCTGCTCGAGACCGCAAATCAAGGCCGGCAGGCGCAATTCAATGGGTTGGAAGGCTCGTGGATGGAACTTTCCGGCGACTCGGCCGCTTATGCTTATGCGTGGTCGCTGGCAGCGATTGAATCCATCGTTGATGAAGGCGGGATGGGAGATGTTAGCCGCTTGCTTGATCGCGTGGCTGTGGACCCTTCGCCGGAGCAGGCGCTCGAATCCGCGCTGCATGAGAATTATTCCGACCTGACGGCCCAAACCGTTCAATATTTGCAACGCCAGTATGCGCACTAATGAAAGCGGCTGCTTCGCTTAGCGAGCGGAAATAAGTGGCAGCTTGAGCGTCAATGGTATTGACGCATCCGGCGCCTTAAAAGCAGCTTAAAAAGCCAAAAAGGGACAAGAATGGCGCGGTTGGCGCCATAAATTCACCAAACGGCATTTGCGCAGGATAGTAAGCAAACAAATCTGGTCGGCTTCAGAATCCGTTCGAACTTTGGCGCGGAGCGGCGGAGTGCTGGGCGACGTAGGCCTGAGCGTGGGCGATTTGCGGCAGACCGGCATCGGCATCTTTCCAAGCGGACAGGAAATCCGAATATTCCTTTGCGGCAAATTGGAGGTCGCCCATTTTTTCGCTGCATAGGGCGATGCCGTAAAGGGGAAAACCTGAGCGCGGCCGCTCGGCCAAGGCTTGTTGATAGGCTGTTTTGGCGTCGGCGTAATCGCCTGCTGCGAAGAGGGCGGCGGCTTCGGTCTCGCCGACCGGCCTGATATAGAGCGGCGGCTCGTGATAGCCGAGCGCCTTTTCTTCCGCCGCTCCGCGCGCAAAAACAGATTTGGCTTCGGCGGTCTGCTTGGCGGCTTCGAGCGCTGAACCGCGCAATTCGAGCGACATCACCGAAAGCATACGAAGCAGCGGCTCGATATCCGCATCG
>JBOGMU010000185.1:0-12179 GCA_050746865.1 Candidatus Acidiferrales bacterium | reverse complement strand
GATCAGCACCATGCCACTAGAAACTTCCGGATCGTAAATTTTTTCCCTTTTCCAGTTCGGCAGACCGCTGGTCACAAGAAGCGTAATCACCGTCGTAAGAATCGCGGAAAGCATCGTGAGTTCATACGTGACAATTCCCGTGGGCCACGGCGCAACGAGCGGCATCCCTCCTGTCGTGAGAGGAAACGGATACGCAACCTGCATATACCAGGCTAACCAAAAACCCAGTGCGCCGCCGATAATCCCGCCGCAAGCCGCAATCTTGTACATGTTCGTTCTCATCGGAGTCACATGCATGAAGCCGTACTCTTCAAACGGCTGCGCGGTCATCACTACAATGCGCGTCGGCGCCACACCGGCATCTTGTAACGAGTCCATCGCTCGCTGCGCACCCGCGGGAGTCGGAAACAATCCGTAAATGCTGTCGGCAGTTGCCATCAATCCGCTCCCGCTTCCCTTTGCGTTCGAAGGCGGTCTGCGAAGCGCGACTGACCGTCGGCAAGCCTCGCAAGTTCCTCCGTCGCAGTCGGATGCTGACCGGCTTTCAACTCCCACACGGAAATAATCGGAATGAATTTCGCGAACAGCATGTAGAGCAAAGCCATTGCGGCAAACGTAGCGACGGTGATCGTGATCTCGGTCCACGTCGGTCTATAGGCCGAGGCAGTCCAGGAAAAAGCCAGATACTTGTGCGAAAGAGAAGGCACGATAATCAGGAAGCGTTCCAGCCACATGCCGATCACGACGGTGATCGAGGCGATCACGCAGCCCGTAATGGTCCGCAGCTTCTTGATCGCAAGAAGCGGGAACGGAACGATAAAATTGCAGAACACCATCGTCCAGAAAAGCGGCGAAAAGCCACCCCGCTGCGTCATCCAAAATACCGCCATGTCCGCGGGTTCATTTCCGTACCACGTGGTCAGCCGTTCCGATGCGACAAAGTAAACCCAAAGCAAACTCATCACCAGCAGCAGCTTGCCAAGATTTTCAAAATGTATCGGCAGCAAGTATTCCTCCAGATGGAGGAATTTCCGCAGCATCGCCATTGCGATGATCAGTGCCGCGATCCCGCTGAAAATCGCGCCCGCCACGAAGTACGGCGCGAAGATCGTTGAATGCCACATAGGCACGGGCGCCATCGCGAAGTCCCATGACACGATGCTGTGCACAGACACGGCCACCGGGATCACCGCAATCGCCATAATGTGCATCGCGGTTTCCAGTCGATGCCATTGCTTCGGCGTTCCGCTCCAGCCAAGGGACAATACTGAATAAATTTTCCTTCGGAGATTCGACGTCGCCCGGTCGCGAACCAGTGCAAAATCCGGAATCATGGGCAGCAGCAAAAACGTCACGCTGCCGATCAAATAAGTATTGATGGCGAAAAAGTCCCACAATAGCGGCGAACGAATATTCGGCCAGATGCCTCGCTCGCTCGGGTACGGAAAGAGCCAGAACGCTAGCCAGGGCCGGCCAAGGTGTATCACAGGGAACGAGGCGCCAATCGACAGCGCAAAAACCGTGATTACTTCCGCACAACGAGTGACCGGACGCCGCCAGGTCGCATTACAAAGCCGCAGAATTGCCGAAATCAGTGTGCCTGCGTGGCTCAGACCAATCCAAAAGACGAAATTGGTGATGTAAAACGCCCAAAAGACCGGTCTCTGAATTCCGGCCAAGCCGATTCCGCTGTAAATCTGAGCGCCGAACGCGATGCCGCCGGCCGCGACCACGATGAACAACAGGATCAGAACGAGTCGATAGGTAATCGACGTCCCTTCCAATGGACGCAGCAGATCTTCGTTAATCTGTTCAGGAGTTTTCTGCACTATTCTGCGTCCCGTTCCATGAATCTCGTTTCAAATACGTCACTTGGGGCAGCGTGCCCGTCTCCTCCAGCAGCTTTGTAGCGCGGTTTGACCGCGCCAGCCGTGATACTTCGCTTTGCGGATCGCTGAGATCGCCGAAGACCATTGCCTTTGGCGCGCAAGTCTGCACGCATGCAGGCGCGAATTCCCCATCCTTCAGCGGACGCTTTTCCCCCTCTGCCTGAATTTCGGCTGCTTTAATGCGCTGCACGCAGAACGTGCATTTCTCCATTACGCCAACGCCGCGCACCGAAACGTCTGGATTCAGTTGTAGATTGAGTGGCTCGTCCCAGACTGGATTGAACCAGTTGAAGAACCGCACATTATATGGACAGGCGTTTGCGCAATACCGAGTGCCAATGCAGCGATTGTAGACTTGCCCGTTCAGCCCCTCGGAGGTGTGATAGCTGGCAAAGGTGGGACATACCGGCTCGCAAGGAGCTTCGCCGCACTGTTGGCACAACACAGGCATGAACTTTGCGGTTACGTTCGGAAAATCCCCTTCGTAATATCGCTCGACGCGAATCCAGTGCTTCGCGCGGCCCCGCGCCGCCTCTTTTTCGCCTACGGTGCTGATGTTATTTTCGGCATGGCACGCTACGACGCACGCTTCGCAGCCCGTGCAGCGGTCCAAATCGATCACCATTCCCCATTGCCGCGCCATTTTGTCCCTCGCAACCCGCTCTTACCACACCGCCGCTAATTACCGATGTTGCTTCTGATCCTCTGCTTCGCGCAGGCTCCCGCCGAAAAGGACCAGCTTCCCTTCTCCAACTTTCGAAACCTTCACGCGCGTTGCGCCCCAAGCCAATGCGCCGTTTTCGGTTGTCATCGGGGCGAGAATCTCAATTGGATTCGCTCCACGCCCGCTTGCAAATCGCGTGAAATGCTCGTGCCCTTGCCCCACTGGCATCGCAACCGCATCCGGCGCGATCGCGGGCGAGATCATCGCGGGCGCACGCACACTCCCATGCTGTGAAGCCACCTCGACCAAATCCGCCTGCGCGATCCCCAATTTCTGCGCCGTCGCGGGATTAATTTCCACCCAACTCCCCCACATCGCGGTCGACATCGGGTCTGGCACCTCCTGCATCCACGGCAGATGCGCCAGCGAGCCGTCGTACATCATCTGCGATGGAAACGGCAACAAGTGAAACGGAAATTGAGTCGCATCACCATCGAATTGCGCTGCGGATGTTTTCGCCGGCGCACCCGATTTACCTGCGTGAACCGAAGCTCCCTCGCTCGACCTGCTCCACCATCCGCCTGCTGTTTGCACTTTTGTCCAAAAATCGTCGGCGCTTGTGCCCGTCACCGAGCCATTCTTCGTATTTTGGTATTGCGCAAACGATACTTTCAGCGCGTCCTGATAGGTTTTCCACGGCAAAGCCTTTGCTGCATCGCCGCCTGTCTGCTGGGCCACGGTAAGCAGCACGTCAGGCATCGATCTCGTCTCGTGAATGGGGCTCATAGCGGGCGGCGCAACACTTGCCACCGTGCGCGTCGTCCCCGATTCGGGCGAACCATCAACCCAGGACTCGAGCGCGGAACTGTCCGGCAGGATCAAGTCCGCCAAAATACTTGTCTCATCAACGAAGCTGCCGAAACTCGCTATGAACGGCACTTTCTGTAGCGCGTCTTTTACTTTCCATGCCTCGGGCGTCGCGAAGACGGGATTCGCACCGTAAAGCAGCAAAGCCTTAGGTGCGCCCGCACCCGAATTGATCTGTTGCACCAGATCGCGCATTGAAGTCTTTGTGCTCGATGCAGCGGCCGCGCTGCCGCCGCCATTCACGACAGTTGGAGAAAACTCAATTCCGCCCGGCTTTCCGACGCTCCCGAGAAGTGCATTCAGCGCATTCACTGCGATTGCGGCAAAAAGCCCGTTCGTTTGCGCCGTCGCTAGATCGCCGATCAGCACCACAGCCGGAGAATTCGCCGCGGCCTCTCCCGCTATGCGGGTTATCGTCGCCGCGCTAATGCCGGTCTGTGGTGCAACCCTCTCCGGCGCAAAATCCGTCAATCCAGTCGACCACCCATCGATTGCCGATCCGGATGCGCCCGCCGCATTCGCCGGTCGCAGCTTTTCGCCGAGAATCACGTGCGCAAGGCTGAGCGCCAGCGCGGCTTCCATTCCCGGCGCACACGCGATCCATTCGTCCGCATTGGCACCCGTCTGCGACATCCGCGCTTCAACCTGCACGAATTTCCCGCGCTGCCCGGAGCGTCCCTGCCGCATCTTTCCGTAGCCAACCGACTGCGCCACGGGCGAATTCCACGTACCGAGAAAATCCGCACCAAACGAAATCACGTAATTCGATTGCGAAAGGTCCACCGTCGGCATCGCCGCAACGCCGAAGCTTTGGCCATTCGCCTCGGTAAGCACCCGACGGTCGAACAATTCAAATTCGACCGCGTTGCCGCCAAATGCTTCGGCGAACTTCTCGACGATCGTCTTCCGCTGCCCTTGCAGCGGCTCACTCAGGAATACAATGCCGCTCTTTTGCTTCGCGCTCGCCAACGGAGCAAGCTGCGCTTGAAGACGCTTCAACGCCTCGTCCCACGAAATCGATTGATATTCGCCGGATCCGCGCGCCCCGCTCAGCGCCAATGGCCCCTTAATACGATCCGGATGATAGGTCACCTGTAACGCCGCCTGCCCCCGTGGACACAGCTTGCCTTGGCTCACCGGATGCGCTGGATTACCTTCGATCTTTTTCGCCAACCCCATCTTGATCAGTCCAAGCTGCCCGTTGCGCACCACTTGCGCTTCGCCTTGCATCACGCGCACGAGCGTGCCGCATCCGCTCTGGCAAAGCGTGCACACGCTCGGTTTCCACGTCGCGACTCCCGGAACCAGATCTTCCTCCGGAATGAACCGGATAAGCTGGTGATCGGGATTGCCGCAGCCCTCCAAGGCCGCTGCCGCGCCACCCGCCGCCGAAATTTTCAAAAAGTCACGCCGCTGCATCAGCTCTTCCCTGCTTCCTTGCCTTCCCGTACACTTCTCTGCTTCTGGTTCCCCTAGGCTTCCTTGCCTCTTGGCTTCCTGCTTCCTTACTTAATACACCCAGTTGAAATGTCATCCTGAGCGAAGCGAAGGACCCCTCTTGCCTTTCTCATCCACCCGCACAACCGTCCATTAGTAATGGCACGTCACGCAATCAATCGAAACTTTGTGCTGCTGATGGCAAGTAATGCAAAATCCCATCGTCTGATTCACGGCGCGCACCGCCACCGTCTGCTTCGTCATATCTCCGTGGCACGTCGCGCAATCGACGCCCGCGTGAATATGCGGCGCATGGTTGAACTTCACGTGTGCCGAAGGCTGAAACCCGTAAACACGCTGCCATGGGATATCCTGTCCCTTGGCCTGATACGCCGCGATCTTTTTGATTTCAGCATTGTCGGGATCAATTGCAGGATGGCACGTCGCGCATACGGTGATGCTTGGAATGGCCGCGTCTGGCCCTTGATCGACGCCCACATGACAGAACGTGCATTGCAGACCGCTCGCCAGATGAACCTTGTGTGTAAACGCAATCGGCTGGGCAACCTTCGGATGAACGTCGAAAAATTCCCGAATTGCATCGGATGCGGAGCGGTGCGCCGTCGTATACACGCCGGTATCTTCGGACGCAACGGCTGTCGGCGCAGGGGCTTGCGCGTTAGATGAACTCAGCGCCACGAGCCATCCCACGATGCTCGCCACGCAAATCACACCCGCAATGCGCGCCCACCATCTGAATGAACGTACAGGCAAAAATATCCACCCCACCCACTGAAGTTCCCGCGCGAACGCAACATACTACATTCCCCCCTCTGCCCTGTAAACCGCAAATCATCCATTTGTCAATAAACGTGACTCGCGCCGAACGGCAACTTCGGACGGTCACATCACATCACCACGAATCTTCTAACGTCATTTGCCTATCGCTCTCTTTTTTGAAGCTACCCCGTCTGCCATCTCGCCTTGTGTTTTTCCGCTTGACACACCCTTCTTCGTCTGTTACACATTGTAGCGCTACAATGAATAACACACACCGACCCCGCAATCTTGGTGAAGTTGAACAGTCCGTCATGGATTTCGTCTGGACGAACGGCCCATGTACCGCCGAAGCTTGTCGCGAAGCGCTCGCCTCGGACCGGCCCATGAAGGAATCCACCATCCGTACCATTCTTCGCCGCCTTGAAGCCAAAGGCTACGTGTCTCACACTCTCGAAGGCCGTACCTTTATTTACCGCGCTGCCGAAGCACGCGAAAACGTCGCCGTCCGCGCCGTCAAACACATCATTGATCGCTTCTGCGACGGCTCGGCCGAACAACTCCTCCTCGGCATGGTCGATCAGGACGTGCTCGGCCGCAAAGACCTGGAACGCCTCGCCCGCAAAATCGCCCAAAGCGACGCGGCTCGTAAATTGCCCGCTCGCACTTCGCGAAAGGAAGAATAGCCATGCTGCCGCACTCGTTCGCGCGCCCTTCAATTCTCATCCACATTCTCGATCCCGCGCTTCGTTCGCTCGCGCTCGGAGCCGCCGCGGCAATACTGCTCTTTGTCTTCCGTGTGAAGAATCCTTCCGCGCGCCTCGCCGTCTGGAAGGCCGTGCTCTACGCGGCGCTAGCGATGCCGCTTCTCGCATTGGCCGTGCCCACGGTTTCCTTCCCGGTTCCTCATGCTGTCGCAACTTTCTTCACACAGTCAACACCATCTGTTTCGCGTTCATCGCAAACGCTGGCCATTCCCGCCTTTACCGCGAATAGCTCGGCAACGCTCGATATCGAAACCACGCCCGCCACACGCGAGCCGCTGCAATCGTTCACGCCTGACAATGCACCCACAATCCGGCGCGCGCGTAGCGTCGAATTCTCGGCGCAGCCCATACCGCCTGTCGCCGACGCCAGCACAATCGTCGCGCCGTCGCGGGCCGCTACAGCAACAGCGCCAGTGCACAACGCACAATCCGCATTCCCCTGGGCAGAGCTTGCCGGCGTAACTTTCGCCATCGTCGCGCTATTTCTTCTCGCGCGCATCGCGCTGGGCGCGATTTTCGGCCGTCGCCTCGTTCGCTCCGCCGCAACAATTGCCGATTGCGATGCAATCCGCGTCTTAATGCGCCAAGCACGCTCGGCCGGCGTCGTTTCGCCGCCGCATCTGGCGGAATCCAACGTGATTTCTGTTCCCGTCACGCTCGGCATACTGCGCCCGGTAATTCTTCTCCCCACGTATTGGCGCAAGTGGGACGAACCCACTCTTCGCGCCGTGATCGCGCACGAAATGTCCCACATCGCCCGCCGCGACGCCCTCACGCAGCGCCTCGCTCTCATCCACCGCGCCATATTCTGGTTCAGCCCGCTCGCCTGGTGGCTCAATCTCGCCCTCGCCGATGCAGCCGAAGAGGCAAGCGACGAAGCCGCCCTCCTCGCCGGCGCCGACCGCGCTTTCTACGCGACCACTCTTCTAAACTTTTTTGCGGCCCTCTCGCAGAATTCCCGCCGCGTGTACTGGCAAGGCGTCTCGATGGCCGCACCGGGGCAAGCCGATCGACGCGTTGATCGCATTCTCAACTGGAAAGGAGCAGTTTCCATGCGCATCAGAAAATCTCTCGCGGTGGTGCTTGCAGTTGTCGGCGTTCCGGCCATATTGCTCGCCGCCGCCGCGCGCCCCTCGGCTCAAACCGGGGCGCCTGTGGCTCCGCCCGCTCCGGTTGCGCCTGCGTTCCCGGCAAATCCGGCCGCCGCTCCGCTTCTCGCGCCCAATCCGCAGCCGATGGCTCCGCTCCCGCCGCCAGCCATCGCGCAAGTTCCTCCGGATCCTGCCGTGCCGCAGGAGCCGGTAGTCGCACCCGCTCCACCCGACGCGCCATTCGTCGTCGTTGCACCCAACATATCCGTCGACGACAGCGACCTGCAGGTTCAGGTAAAGGAATTCAACAAGAACTTTCAGAAGCAGATGAACGCGGCACAGCGCAAGAGCACGCGCGATATACAGAAGCAGATGACGCTCAATCTCGATGTCAAAGCCATGCCGCAGCTCTCACCCGAAGATCAGGCAAAATTGCAGGCTCTCGAGCAACAGCTCGCGAATCTAAGCGCCAAAATCACCGAAAACTCTCCGGAGATGCAGCAGCTCCAGCAGCAAATCGCCCAGCTCAAGAGCCATCTCGACATGAGCATCAGCAAGATGATCGCCGTCGGCCCGTTCCTCGATCAGGTCGGCCCAATGACCAAAATTAACGTCGGCGATTCCGGTGACCGCTTCGTCATCGTTTCAGACGATTCCCCAATCATCATGTCCGGCAATTCGCAGGACGTCGAACACGCCACGGCCCTTCGCAGCAAGATCAACGGCGATTTCATCTGGTTCCAGCGCGATGAAAAGTCTTACATCGTCAAAGATCAGGCCACGGTCAACGAGGCCAAGGGCTATTTCAAAAATGAGCAGGAAATCGGCGCGAAGCAGCAGGATTTGGGCAAGCAGATGCAAGCTCTCGGCGATCAAATGCGCGATCAGGGCCAGAAAATGCGCGACGTCCACGTCACCATACCCGATCTAAGCGCGGATATGGAAAAGATCGAGACGCAGATGAAGCAGTTGAGCGCCTCTGGCGGTACGCAGGGCCAGCTTGGCGATCTTCAGCGCCAACTCGGCGAACTTATGCGCAAGCTCGGCCAGAACCAAAACCAGGCCGGCGAGCAACAGCGCCAGATCGGCGAGCAACAACACCAACTCGGCGATCAGATGCGCACTCTCGGTGACCAGATGCGCGAGCTCGGCCATCAGCAGCGCGATGCCTCACGCCAAGCCCGCGATCAAATGAAACAGCTTCTCGACAACGCCGTCACCAAAGGGACGGCTCAACCGGAGTAGTCCGCGTTCGCCAGCTCGACACCCCTCATTCCGCAGGCCGCGCGGGATGACTCCTGACCTGGCACGCGCTCGGGCCTTCCGACTCACATGGAAGGCCCGTTTTTTTTCGCCCCAGCTTTTGCCGTAGGTTTAAACGTAGCGCCGCGGCCTTCAGCGCGGCAGCTTTGCTGTAGCATCGCCGGCATCTTGCCGAATTCCGTGCGCGCACAAAACGAGTCGTCATCCTTGAGGGGCGCGAAGCGACGCAGCCTTTGCGTCCGTACGATTCCTGCGGGAAGGACCTCTCTTTTTCCCGGCGTTGAGGTGTAAACGTAGCGCCGCGGCCTTCAGCGCGGCAGCTTTGCTACACAGCAACCAACACAATATGTCCCGGCAATCAGACCGTGTGCACAAACGTTGTTATTCCGAAGGACGCTTTTCCGCCCGAGGGAATCTGCATTTCGCATTTGCCCTTTCCCAGCGCGGGAGGCGCGACACAACTTAGCCCCACCCGGAAGGGTGGGGAAAGCACCCCAATACATCCGAGCGCCGTAGGTGCGACACAGGACTCGAAGCTCGCCTGTGCAACTCACGCGCACCAAACGGCCCAAGCGCCTTCTCTTCTCCCTCTCCACGCACACCAATTTCTCCTTGCGCCCGTACCCGCGAAAATGAGATACGCTTATCCCCATGGGCATCCGCGTCATCACCGTCGAACGCGAATACGGCAGCGGCGGCGCCGCCATTGCCCGCCGGCTCGCCGACCAACTCGGCTGGAAACTTTGGGACGAGGAACTCACCGAGGAAATCGCGCGCCTTGGCAACGTCGAACGCCATGAGGTCCAGCGCCGCGACGAATGCATGGAGAGGCCCCTGCACCGCCTTTTCAACGTCTTCGCGCGCGGCAGCTACGAACGTTCGCTTCCGATCCAGGGCTTTGACACGGACCAGATGGTCGTGATGCTCGAAAGCGTCATCAACGGCGTCGCCTCGCGTGGCAACTGCGTCATCGTTGGCCGCGGCAGTCCGTGGATTCTGCGCAACCGCCCTGACGCGGCTCACTTTTTCATCTACGCGCCCATGGAGGAAAAGCTCCATCGCCTCAGCCTGATCGGCAAAAACGAAAAAGAGGCTCGCGAACTGCTCGCGCAGGTCGACCGCGAACGCGCCACCTTCATTCGCCACTATTTCAGCAAAGAGTGGCCCACGCGCGCGCTCTACGATCTGATGATCAATTCGAAATACGGTGACGAACGCGTGATCGACGCCATCGTCCAGCATGTTGCCGCCATGGAAAGGCGGCACGTGCACGCATGAGCTGTCCGATCTGCGGCAAGCGCCCGCCGAAGCGCTTTTGTCCTGCTAAGGGCGAAAAAATCTGCGCCGTCTGCTGCGGACGCGAACGCGAAGTCAGCATCGATTGCCCGCTCGACTGTTCCTATCTCATCGCCGCGCACCGCTACGAGCGCGAACAGCGCGACGGCGAACAGCGCAAGCCGCCCACGCCCGGCCACGATCCTTCCAAAGACTATCCATACAAGGACGTCGAATTTTCCGTCGAGTTCGTCTATCAGCACTGGCCGCTCGTCGCCGGAATCGCTACTGCGATACTAACGTTCCAATCGCAGTACAAAGATTTGCGCGATTCGGAAATTTTCACGGCCACGGAGCGCCTAGCAGAGACGTATCGCACGCTCGGCACCGGCATCTATTACGAACGCCCGCCCGAAGCGCTCTTGCCCGCCGCGCTCTATAACGAAATCCAGCGCTTCCTGCACGAATTTCGCCAAGCCGAAGCCGCCCACTCGGGATTCTCATCGTTGCAATCTGGATTCACACCGGCCCAGGGCGGGTTTACGTCTGTGCAGAGCGGGTTCAGTTCGCTGAAAGACTCGGAAATTTTTCAGCTCTTCGTCTTCCTCCTGCGCATGAACAAAGCCGAATCCAGCAACCGCCCCCGCTCCCGCGCCTTCATCGAGTTTCTCCGCGCCCGCTTCGCCCTCCGCAACGGCGCAGCGGCCGGTTCGCCCGCTGCGGCTGCACCCGAGGCTTCTCGAATTATCATTCCGTGATTTGGCTTTCGCCTTTCGCTTTCCCCCTCTGGCTATTGCGATTAGAACTGGTCGGCATCGTTTGTTTTCAGTGAGTTACGTTGAGTTTTAATTCTTTGCAGTTGCGATTAGAAGGATGGGTTGCGGGTTTTAAGTTGTAGGTAGCAGGTCTTAAACAATTGGCTGTTTTTTGTCGATTAGAAACCGCACTTTTGTTGAGGTGGAAAGACTTAGATCGAATTCTAATCGGCAGATTGTCGATTAGAATCTGTGGCTCGCCTCGGTGTCGGGAAGGATCGCCTTCCGTCTTCTTGTTGTTCGTCATTGTGTCGGCTGCCATCGCGCACAAACCAGCAGGAATGATAACATACGAGTAACCAGTAGTCAAGGATAATCCTACATTACACTGAATTATGATGAGTGTCGTAGTTGTTTAGTCGCCGGTGAGTTGAATTGGAGGGCTTAGAATTGTGCGATTTTGGCGCGAAATGAACGCTTAAAACGGTGCTATTTGGTCTAATTTGGCGCGTTTTTGCACCTGATTGCACCTTAATTTCGTCATTGCTGCTGTGCACGGGCTTCCCGGTGTACAATTCGGGCATGAACGTGATCGTCAGAGACAAGGACATTCTCGGAGGCACGCCTGTGTTCCGCGGGACACGAGTGCCGGTCCAGAATCTGTTCGATTATCTGGAAGGCGGGGAAACGGTGGAAGATTTCCTTGAGGGGTTCCCTACCGTTACGCGCGAAGCGGCGCTCGCCGCGCTTGAAGAAGCCAAGGACCTGCTGGTCGCCCGATCCTAAATGCGCATTCTGATCGACGAGGTGCATATGTCTGCTGCGGATTCAGACTGTTCAGCCTCACAAAGTTGCAAAGATCGAAAACTAACACCAAAACAAAGCTTGCCGCTGAACCTGCGGCAAAGGTGCGCGCCCTTCGCGCGATTAGCTATGCCTGCCCCCCGAAGAAGCCTCCAGATGAGCTGCATCGATTCCCAAATTGGAACGCTTGGCAACGCATCTTCGCTGCTGTTACTGCCGGGGCGTTCCGGTGGTATGCTTCGGTTATGCAGATTAGCTTCCACATTCCGGATGATATTGCCCGTGCGCTAGGGGTCGACGGCAGGGACCTCTCACGCTTGGCGCTGGAATCGCTTGCGCTTGAGGGTTACCGCGCGCGCGTTTTGTTCGAATCGGATTTGTGCCGGATGTTGGGCTTTGAGAGTCGGTTGGACGTTCATGCGTTTCTGAAGCAGCATGGGGTGTACCTTCAGTACGGACTCGCTGAGTTCGAGCAGGACGAGGCGACCGCACGCAGCGCGCGGCAAGAAATCCTCGATAATATCGCTTCGCACCAGTCCCGTTAGCGATGATCGTTGTCGCTGACACATCTCCGATCAACTACCTGATCC
>JBOGMU010000184.1:0-6290 GCA_050746865.1 Candidatus Acidiferrales bacterium | reverse complement strand
GGCATGCTGCGGTAGCTGTAACTGATCACGCCGATTTGTACGCCGTTGATGTACGAATCGGGCTTTGGAGCGGGCATGGAGAACAACCGCTCGGGATGCGCAAGAACCGCCGACGCAACCGGGATACTTCCTAACGCGAACTTACCGAAATCGCGCCTCGAATATTTCATCTGTAAATCCCTCCGGCACGAGACTCTATCAAAACGCGTCGCGGAGACAAGACATTCCACGCATTAGCGCACCTTGAGCCACGCGATATTCCCATTCGCGGTTCAATTCGGCGTTCCGTTGAGGGCGGCGAGGAAGTCGATCAGGTCCTTCTTTTCCTGATCCGATAAATGCAAGGGATGGAGTTGGGGATCGAGACGAAAATTCGGATTGCCGCCGGCGTCGTAAAAGTCGATCAAATCTTTGAGCGAGGATAGCCGGCCCTGGTGCGTGTAAGGCGCAGAGTCTGCAACGTCGCGCAACGTCGGCGTTTTGAAGGCGCCCCGGTCGGCTTCGTTATGCGTCACAGCGAAACGGCCGTCATCGTCGAATGAGTTGCCCCGCCATCCGATGCCGGTATTGTGAAATTTTTCATCAGTGAAATTCGGCCCAGAGTGGCACGCAATGCAGTTGGCTTTTCCACGAAAGAGCTCCAGCCCCCGCTGTTGCCCAGCAGAAAGCGCCGTCGGATCGCCGTCGACGTAGCGGTCATACGCGGAGTTTCCGGAAAGAATGCTGCGGACGTAGGTGGCGAGCGCTTGAGCGATATTCTGCGAAGTGGGCCGGCTTTTGAATGCCCGCTTGAAATCGCGGCGGTAGCTTCGATCGGCATTGATCCTTTGAACGGCTTCGCTAACCGTCATACCCATTTCATTCGGATTCGCAATTGGCTGAAGCACCTGCTCCTCGAGGCTGCTGGCGCGTCCGTCCCAGAAGAAAGAGGAGCCATAAGCGCGATTGATGAGGCGAGGCACGCGTCGCGGGCCGTGACGACCGTAGATGCCGAGCGCCGCCATGCGCTGATCGGAAAAGGCATGCTGTGGATCATGGCACGACTCGCAGGACATCGTTACGTCGGCCGAGAGACGGTTGTCGTTGAATAATCGTTTTCCGAGCGCGATCTTCGCAGGCGTAAGCGGGTTGTCTTTGGGAATCGGCATGTTGCGGTCCAAGCCGAGAGGGATTGCGAGCGAGGCCGTTTGGCCGCGCACCGAAAGAAATGGCACGAGGACGCAGACCGCAGCCACGAGCACAACGAGGAGCCACTGAGTTTGCTTTCGTTGCATATCGCTCTGCACCTGCCGGACCAGCGGAAAACTACGGCGCTATTGTGGCGCAACAGGGACAACAGATGTGAGCAAATGTGACAAGGATTTCAAGACGACACAGCCAAGAGTATGTAAACGAAAAACATCGATTTTTGGTGGAGCCGATGGGGTTCGAACCCACGACCTCCTCGATGCCATCGAGGCGCGCTCCCAACTGCGCCACGGCCCCACCGTTGAGGAAGTCCTGATTTTATAACATTTGTGCCCCAAATCGCGAATAAGAAGACGCGGGGC
Source organism: Candidatus Acidiferrales bacterium (assembly GCA_050746865.1). Lineage (GTDB taxonomy): Bacteria > Acidobacteriota > Terriglobia > Acidiferrales > UBA7541 > Palsa-295. Next base: position 4,740 of record JBOGMU010000184.1, on the reverse strand, counting down.
GACGCGGATGCACAACGGAGTCGCGGTTGCGCCGTCTGGAGCACATTGCGGTGAAGGTACTCGGCCGCGAAAAAGTGCTGGCGCAATCCCCCAACACGAATAGAATACCGCGCTTATGGCCAAAATAACCTTTCTCGGCGCGGCAGGCACGGTAACAGGTTCGAAATATCTGGTTGAAGCGGAAGGCAAGCGGCTGTTGGTCGATTGCGGGCTCTTCGAAGGCTCGCGCGAACTCAAGCAGCGCAACTGGGACCGGCTCCCTATCGATCCCGCGACGATCGATTGGGTGCTGCTCACGCACGCGCACATCGACCATACGGGGTATCTTCCGCGGCTCACGCGCGGCGGTTTTCACGGCCCGATCTATGCCAACCCGGCCACGCGCGAGCTTTGCAACCTGCTGCTTCCCGATTCGGCGCATTTGCAGGAAGAAGAAGCGCAATACGCCGCGCGCAAGGGCTATTCGCGTCATAAGCCGCCGCTGCCCCTCCACACCGTCGCCGAATCGCAGCAGGCGCTGACGCAATTTCACGACATCCCCCGCGCCGATGTCTTCCAGATCAGCCCGCAATTTTCCGTGCGTCCGCACGATGCAGGGCACATCCTCGGCTCGACGTGGCTAGAACTGACGATCACCGAAGCCGGCAAGAAAATCGTGGTCGTCTTCTCCGGCGATCTCGGACGTTACGATCAGCCGATCCTCAACGATCCCGAATCGCCCACGCGCGCCGATTACCTGCTCTGCGAATCGACATACGGAGACCGCGATCATCCGCCGGGTGACGTCGCCGCAGAACTCGCTGATGTGACCAACGAAACCGCAAAGCGCGGCGGCGCAGTAGTGATTCCTGCGTTCGCGGTGGGCCGCACGCAGACGATCATGTACTACCTCAAGCGGTTGCTCGCGCAGAAGCGAATTCCCGATTTGCCGGTTTACGTGGATAGCCCAATGGCGATCAACGCAACGGAGCTGTACAAAAATCATCCCGAAGATCACGATCTCGATTTTTCGCATCAAGAAAATAACGGCGACCGCGATCCGCTGAATCTGCACGAAGTGCACATGACGCGCAGCGTGGAGGAATCGAAGAAGATCAACGATGTCGTCGCGCCTTGCATTATTGTCTCAGCCAGCGGAATGGTCAGCGGCGGCCGCGTCCTCCATCATCTTGCGCGTCGATTGCCGGATTCGCGCAGCACGGTACTGCTCGTCGGCTATCAGGGCGAGGGCACGCGCGGGCGGCAACTGCTCGAGGGCGCAAAATACCTGAACCTTTTTGGTGAGTCGGTGCCGGTGCGCGCGCGAATCGTCGAAATCGGCCAGCTTTCGGCGCATGCAGGCAAGAGCGAACTCCTGCGCTGGCTCTCGGGATTCCAGTCCGCTCCGAAGGAGACTTTCATGGTGCACGGGGAGCCATCAGGCCTGAACGGCTTGCGCGACGCAATCAAAGCGAAATTCGGCTGGCCCGTCATCATTCCCGAATACGAACAATCATTCGATCTGGGCTAGTGACGGCGCTCAGTGCCCTCCGTCCAGCCGGTTTCGACCATCATCAGTTTCGACAGGTAGAACCGCGAACTGTTGGCGTCGGAGTAGCAAATCACCGACTAGCTGTTAATGAAGAGGTTAGGGAGCGGGTGCCGTCCGCGTTTTGAAGCTTCCCCGCAGATTTCACAGGTGTTCTCGCCGGACAGTAGGCCCGCAATTCCACGTCGTACTAGCTGATTATCGTCGGTAATAAGAATCCGCATTGTCCCCGGAGCACTCTAACCAATTAGAGAGCCGCTTGCAGTGGCTTACGCCTGGCAGTTTCTTGTTCCAATGCTGTTTCCGTGGTCGGAATGGTCACTGAGACTCGAGTACCAGAGTTGTCCGAATCGACGCGCAAGTTGCCTCCGAGTTGGTGCACGCGTTCACGCATTCCTCGAATTCCCACCCCTGAACCTCCCAACTGCAGTTCAGCTAATTTCTCAGGCGGCATCCCGCTTCCGGTATCGCGGACCTCTACAACGATTTTTTCTGAATCGCGAGCAAGACGGATAAACGCTGTTTTGCTGCCAGAATGGCGATGAATGTTTGTTAGACACTCCTGTACCACACGGAAAACTACCAATTCCATGTCGCCGGGAAGCCTTCCGATATCCTCCGATATGCAAAGACTGATCCCGACATCACTGCGTTCGCGAAGCCCTTCGATATACCAGGTTAACGCGGAGGGCAATCCGTTTTCGTCAAGCAGAGGTGGGTGCAAAAGATAGGAAGTCGTGCGTATCTCGCGATGGAGTTGCTGCACTAATTCTTGAGTGCTTTCTGCTTCGGTTGCAAGCTCAGGCGATGTGCGCCTCGCCTTCTGAATAAGCTCTGAAAGACTCATGCCGAGCACCGTTAGCGTTTGACCAGCGCTGTCGTGCAATTCGCGAGCAATATGCCGCCGTTCTTCATCTTGAGAATGTAGAAGTCGCCGTGAAAGCTCTCTAACCTGCTCCGACTGTCTCAGTACATCTGTGTTCCTCTGCTCCAGTTCCTCCGTACGCGCCTGCACTGTTGCTTCGAGACTTTCTGCAAGTTTTCGATAACTTGTTTCGGCTTCCTTCCGCCTTGTCACATCACTAGCAGCGCCGAACCACTCGAGGATCTCTCCATTCGCGTCGAGTAGAGGAACCGCTCTCAAGTAAGTCCAGCCCAGCGTTCCGTCAGCTCGTCGTACACGGTGTTCAAGCTGGAACGTACTTTTTCTCAGCACTGCCTCGCGTATGGTTTGCAACACCAGCGCCTGGTCATCAGGGTGAATATACTCGTTCAGCCAATCCTTCCGTGCCTTGCCCGAGTCCGCGATGAAGCCCCTCCCATCGAGCTGACGCATCTCGCTCCAGTCAGGGCTCATCCGATAAACCACATCCGAACTGGCGTTCACCAGTGCCCGGAACCGCTCCTCGCTGCCGCGCAACAGCTCTTCCGCCCGCCTGCGTTCGGAAACGTCCGCGGTAATAGCGAGATGGACTACGGTTCCATCCGAATTCCGCAAAGGTGCGGCGTGGGTCTCCATCTGCCTTCGTTTGCCCTCCAGCCCAATGATGTCGAACTGTAGTGAGCCCCTCTGGCCGTGGCAAACACTCTCATTGAAGGCCTTGAATCGATCCCGATCCACGGGTGCAATCAATTCGTAGACGCTCTTGTTAATGACTTCGTCTGCTGAGTGGGCGCCTACCATTTGCAAGCCGGGCGAGTTCATGTGCAATAAGGTGCCATCTATGGAGATCAATTTGACGCACTCAGGCGTGGTTTCAACGATTGCCCGGAACCGTTCTTCGCTCTCTCGCAGCGCTCGTTCATCGCGCTTGCGTTCGGTGATATCACGAGCCGCGTTAGACGCTCCGACCACCCTCCCTGCAGAGTCGCGAATGGGTGATATCGTCAGTGAAACGTCGAAAGCCGTACCATCTCTTCGTCTGCGCACGGTTTCAAAATGGTCGAGTCGTTCGCCTCCTGCTAAGCGCCTGAGAATCTCTTCTTCTTCCGAACGTCGCTCCCACGGGACGATCAAAGTAATGTGCTGGCCTATGGCTTCCTGTGATGTGTATCCGAACATTCGCTCAGCGCTGTTGTTCCAGCTGGTTATCGTGCCGTTGAGTTTCTTGCTTATGATGGCATCGTCGGAGAAATCGACGATTGCCGCCAAAAGCGAGGTCGTGGCTTCCGCTTGTTTTCGCTCGGTAATATCCCGAAAGCTCAGAAGAATTAAAGTGTTAGCGTCCCGCGTCAACCGACGCGCGTCGAGCACAAGCGTTCTGCAGCCGATCTCCGCGAACTCGCGTTCGATCTCAACAGGTTGGAATTCAGTATGGTCGGAAAGAAGTGTTTCGACGGATTTCCAAGCTCCGGACACTTCCCATTCGCTGTTCCCCAGTTGGCGGATCGAAAGGCCTTGCGTTTCATCGCGCGAAATCCTGAACATCGCATAGAAGGCCCGATTTGCAGTTTGCACCCGCAAGTTGTCGTCGAGGACGACCAATGGATCAACCACCGTATTGAGGATCGCCTTGGTGTATTCCCGGTCGTAAATGGCTTGGTCAATACTTGCACGAAAAGCAGTGACGTTTGTAAACGTGACCAAGGCGCCCTGTATCTGATGATCCGTTCCGATGTAAGGCGCTATCCGTACGAGGAAACGTCTATCGCCGTCGCGGGTTTCGATCCGGTGTGGTGCTCCGTCAGCAATCACCCGCGTGCAGATTCTGTCGAGATTCACGATACCGGCAAGGGTTTGGCCAAGAGAACGACCGACATCTGAGGCCGCCAATCCAAGAACAGTCGTCGCGGCCCGGTTGATGCGGGAAACCCTGCAATCGCGGCTGATCACAATTATCGGAAGCTCGATGGCCTCAAGAAGGGCGATATCGTTCGTGGTGGGCTCGCAAGAAGGCGCGGCATCGCCTCCCACAATCTGACCTGCAAAGAACTCGTTGTCCTTGGCCATCGACTATCTCGGCCCTTTCAAGCGGGCGCTTGATACAGCGTACGACTTCGGTGCAGCACATCATCGGCCACGAGCGGAAGAGTCTGGCGCAAGGCCAAAAGCAGCGCCTGAGTTCGCGGCATGTTTAAATTTTGATTATAGTGCGCCAGGAGCTGTCCTTCCAGGACTCGAGACTCGTCCGGCCCCACTGTATCTCGAAGCGCCTCGGATACAGCCCGCTCAAGCCGGGAGTAATCTTCGACGGGAATCAGATGCGAGTGGT
>JBOGMU010000183.1:0-3212 GCA_050746865.1 Candidatus Acidiferrales bacterium | reverse complement strand
GTCGGGGGGCTATAAGCTCGAATACTTGCTCGGTCTCCTGAACTCAAAATTCCTGAGGCATTATTACCAAGACCTTGTCCACGAATCGGGCCGTGTCTTCGCTCAAGTGAAGTTGTCCAAGTTAAATGAACTGCCGATTCGGCAGATCGATTTTAAGCATGGCAATGATAAGGAGCTACACGATAAGGTGGTCGAACTAGTCAGTAAAGTAATCGCGCTTGTTGAGGAAAGAAGGGATGCGCGTACACACCACGAAAGCACCGTGCTCAAACGTCAAATTGAGGCGACCCTAAGACAGATCGACACGGCTGTGTATCAACTTTACGGGCTGGATGAAAAAGACGTCAAGCTAATTGAAAGCTCTGACTACCCAATTTCCTGGCCGTCATTGTTGTGACATTCGCATACGGGCGGCGGGTGGCCGCATCGTTGTTCGAAGTTGCTTCTTGCGACATTCGCAGACGGGCGCACAATGTCACACCGGATTTTGCCATGTTCCGTTACGAACGCGAGGCGGGGTGCCGTACCTTGGCGGGTGGCCGCACCGTTGTTCGAAGTCGCTTCTTGCGACATTCGCAGACGGACGCACAATGCCACACCGGATTTTGCCATGTTCCGTTACAAACGCGAGGGGGGTGCCGTATCCTTGCGGTTTTCGCAAGGGTACGGATTCTGCGCGGCTCGATCACAAAAGTTCGTCGAGAGGGCGGAGCTTCCCCTCGCTTGCTTTCCTTTTGCGCATCGTTGGCGAGGCGGCGCAGCTTGTCGGAGGTTCGCGCCAACTTTTCTTTCCAGATAGCCTCGTCCTCTAGGGTTTCGATATATAGGCTTAAGGCATGACCGAATTGCGTGAGCAGGCGTTACGAAAGGTCGGCGCGTTGCCTGGCGATGAACAGGACGCAATCGCGTCACAGATTACGTCGGGCCGTAAAACGCGGCAGATAGCCTAGCGAAAAGAGAAAATCGGTCGAAACGGATTGCGCACGAATCGGCTAAACTGACTGCGAACAAATGTCCGAAACTTCTTCTGAATTCTTCAATCGCGCACAAAGAATTCTAGTCGGCGGCGTCGATAGCCCCGTCCGTGCCTTTCGCGCGGTCGGCGGCACGCCACTAATAATCGAACGCGCCAAAGGCTCTCGCGTCTATGACGCAGACAGCCGCGAATACATCGATTACATCTGCTCCTGGGGCGCCCTGATCCTCGGCCACGCCGATCCAGACGTGGTCGCCGCAATCGCCGAACAGGCGAGCCGTGGTACGAGCTACGGCATGACGTCGCCGCTCGAAATTGAACTCGGCGAAGAGATTGCCCGCGCCGTTCCTTCGATCGAAAGGATCCGCTTCGTCAGCTCCGGCACGGAAGCGGCGATGTCCGCCATCCGTCTTGCTCGCGCGTTCACAAAACGAGACTTGATCCTTAAGTTCGAAGGCGGTTATCACGGCCACGCCGATAGCTTCTTAATCGATGCCGGCTCTGGCCTGGCGACGCTCGGCATTTCGTCCAGCCCCGGCGTGCCCGATGCGCTCGCAAGTCTTACGCTCAACGCGCCGTTCAACGATCTCAGCGCCGTAGAGAAGATGTTCGAGCAGCACAAAAACAAAATCGCCGCCGTAATCGTTGAGCCGGTCGCGGCCAATATGGGCGTCGTCGCGCCTGCAACTGGATTCCTCGAAGGCTTGCGCGAGATCACAAGCCGCGCCGGCTCCCTGCTCGTCTTCGATGAAGTGATCACGGGTTTCCGAGTCGCTCGCGGCGGCGCGCAGCAATCTTGGAAAGTGAAGCCCGATCTAACGATTCTCGGAAAAGTAATCGGAGGAGGGCTTCCCGTAGCCGCATACGGTGGCCGCCGCGACATCATGGAAATGGTTGCGCCGCTCGGCCCGGTCTATCAAGCCGGCACGCTGTCGGGAAATCCCCTCGCGATGCGCGCTGGCCTGGCGACACTTCCGAAACTCGCGTCAGCAGGTTTGTACACATCGCTAGAGAAAAAAGCGCAGCGCCTGGCCGAAGGCCTTCGCGCCGCATTGCGCGAGTCGCGCGTCCCCGGCCAAGTCAACCAGGTAGGCTCTCTGCTGACGATCTTCTTTTCAGGCGAGCCCGTGACCGACTATGCGAGCGCCAAAAAGTCGGACTCCGCGAAGTTCGCCCATTTCTTTCAAGACATGCTCAAGCAGGGTGTCCTACTACCACCGTCGCAGTACGAAGCTCTCTTCATCTCCACGGCCCATTCCGACGGCGATATAGCCCGTACACTCGACGCCGCGAAACGAAGCCTAAATAAGCTCGTTTAAGGTGCCAAAACCCGCCATTTTGGTGCCAATTTCGCGATTTTAAGGCGCCAAACGCGCCAAAATTGGCACAATGAAATGGAAGGTCTTAGCCACCTTGTGGAAAATTCCTTCCATCATCCCTCCCTTTGTCTCTAATAATTCACACTGTGTCCATTGAATCACTATAGTCCTTTGCTGAAAACAAATCACTTACCTATGCAAAACCACATGGTACTATCCGTGCATTCTCCCATTCACGATACGAGGGAGGTACTTGTCCATGGTTTTCGCCATAGCTGCGCTTCTGTTTCAGATCGGCCCGGCCGTTCCCGCCGCCGCCGCAAACGCTGCAAAATCAACAGCTTCCGTGGCATCCGCGGCGGCCCCAGTCGCGGCAACTTTGCCGAATGCACCCCTGCCCTCGCGCGTAAGCCCCGCAGCAGCAGCCACTTCAGATTCGCGCTCGGTCTCAGCCTCGGACGGAACCCGTGTAGCTCCAACATTTCGAATGGCAGCGCTAGATTCTGCAGGCAATAGCACTCAGACTCTCTCGACAATTCATATTCCTCCGCAGGACGCTAAACCCTTTCAGCGCATTGGCGTAGAGGCAACTCCTTCGCGACGTAACTGGCTGGCGCTTTCGATCGCTCAATCAGGCGCTGCTACTTTTGACGCTTATGCCACGCGGAGAGCCATCGAAAACGGTGCTCATGAGGCCGACCCGTTCATGCGTCCTTTTGCCAATTCGTCAGGAATTTACGCCGCGATTCAGGTCTGCCCGCTGGTTCTCGATTACACCGCCCGACATATGCAGAGAAGCGAAAATCCCGTGATCCGTCACACCTGGTGGCTCCCGCAGGCCCTTGGAACGGGAATCTACATCTTTTCCGGCGCGCACGATTTGCAAGTCGCATCGCATCACTGAGCCGACTAAAATC
>JBOGMU010000182.1:0-21729 GCA_050746865.1 Candidatus Acidiferrales bacterium | reverse complement strand
TGTCAAGGTTAAGGGCCATGCTCACCAGAACTCCGTCACTATCGACGTACTGTGCTTCAATCAGCGTTTTTCCCATTAGCTGCGGCTGAGGATAAACAAAGCGAATGCTCCCCATTCCCCCATCCTGCATATCGGTCACGAGACTCTCTGAGAGGTCAGTCGTCAACGTCTCATCAGGAGGGACTCTAGACAGCAACGAGCGAATGAGCTCCCTCTCCTCAAGACGCAATGGCCGAATTGGCGAATTACCGAACTGTGATTCTTCCGACATTTATTGTCCCGTCTGGCAGCTTGAAAGCGTTGTAATCTAAAATGCGGCCACTTATGTTAACTTCACCTTTCGTCAATCCCTCGGGCAATGTGGCTTCTTTCGCGGCGAGATCGCCTCTGATTGCCTCTTCTGCAGCGGCCCTGCTGATTCCTTCCTCTTCTACGTGACGGAAAGTATGGTACTCCTGATTAGCATTATTGCCGAATCTGACCTTTTCGCCTCTACCGCCGCCTCCTGCCCCACCCCCTGAGCCGGAGGCGGCGCTGCAGGCGATCATGCCCCCGGCGGTGCCTAGTGCGGTGCCGCCAATTCCGCCTGCGGGAACAGTAGCAACCTCTCCGAGACCATACGCAGCTATGCCCGCTTGGCCGACTAGTACGCCAATGCCGGAAATCCGGGGAAATCCGGGACGGAAATCCGGGACCGGAAATCCGGGACGGAAATCCGGGAAATCCGGGACAGCCTGATCCGCCCTATTTTTCGCGGGGGCACCCTCGTCCCGTCGCTCTCGCCTAGCTTTGTAGTAGAAGGAGTTTCCCTGGGTCTGGGAGCGCAAGAAGAGCCACTCCTTCCCTGCATCTGCCGGAATCAAAAAATTAGGGTGACAAACGCGCGATTCTTGTCCCTATAAGCCCACTTAAGCCCATTTTAAGGCGCCAAATGCGCCAAAATTGGCACTCCGAACGGCACTTCCGCGCCCATTTTTCTCCGCACACCGGTTACAATCGTTGTTCACAATTTCCATCGGAGGCTGAATGCATCCCTGGCACGATCTCACTCCCGGCGAGCACATTCCGAAAGAATTTCAGGCCGTGATCGAAATTCCGCTCGGCTCAAGCGTGAAATACGAACTCGATAAGCCTAGTGGAATGATAAGGATGGACCGCGTCCTCTACTCAGCCGTCTACTATCCGGCGAATTACGGCTTCATCCCGCAGACGCTCGCTGAGGACCACGACCCGCTTGACGTGCTCGTGCTCTGCCAGGAATCCGTAGCGCCGCTCACGATCCTTTACGCGCGCACGATCGGCCTCATGACCATGATCGATTCCGGCGCTAAAGACCATAAAATCATAGCGGTAGCGACAGCCGATCCCGAGTACAACAGCTATCATGAGGCCAGAGAATTACCATCTCATAAACTCACGATGGTGCGCAGATTCTTTCAGGACTACAAACAGCTCGAGGGTAAAGCCGTGGAAGTAGACGAGATATTGCCGGCCGCCGAAGCGTATCCAATCATCGACCAGGCTCTTCACGAATACACAAAGCGCCGTCGCACCGGCCAATGGCCCAAGTAAATATTTCAGCTAAGTAGCTTGCGATCTAATGCTTATGAGAGGATTTCGGCGCCGCAGGAATCGGAAGCCGCATCGCTGGATCGCCAAACAGCGTCCACGTGCGCCGCACGTCGTCATCAGCGATGCCGGACTTCGCTTTGAGAATGGCTTGTCCCAGCGTCTGATTCGGATTCGCGGCCAGCGCACTCATAAGTGCCTCATTCATAGTGGCTTGCGGCGGTTCTTCCGTGAATCCAGACGACGCCCAAACCGCCGACGCACCGCCATTCGGCGCAAACAGCAGGTCTTCCGCGAGACTATTCGAATAAACATCTTCGAAGAATCCGTTAAGGCAATCCATCAATAAGAAAACAGGCTGCTTATCGCCGTTCGTAAGCGTCCGCACAGTCGTATCGTCAAATATGTCACCGAACGACCACTGATCTTCTGCGCCATGCCCGCTGTAATTCACGAGCCCCGTTCCGCTGTCGATAGCCGCGACGATCTGTTGCTGCGCGGTCGAAGGATCTTCGCCGTCTATGAGAATCTTATTTATATTCAATGACTTCGGAGCTAGCGTGGCAGCGGACTGCGCCGCTGAAGAGAAGTCGGCTCCCACGTTTTGATCCGCGATGAACGTCGCGGTCTGCTGCCATGCGCCGGCCGTCGAGCCGGTCTCGTACGCAACGATCTTTGAAACCGCGAGCGCCGCCTGCTCCGGCGTATCGGCCGGAATGCGACCCGTTGGAATCGTAGCGTATCCGGAGCCATTGAAATCGGTGAGCCAGTCATCGGAGGCGGTCTTAAATGCCGCCGTCTGAATCATGCGGCTCGGTACGAAATCGAGATCTCCCATGCCCAAATAGTTGCGCGGGTCGATCGACGCATCCCCAACCAGGAGAATGGCTTGCGGCCTCACGCGCCAACCCGCCGCGGCTTCCTGAAGGAAACTGCGGATGGCAAACGGACTCTTTTCGCCGTAATTGAACGCGTCGTAAACCTCGTCCGTTGTGACAACCATGGTTTGATCGCCATCCGACTTGTGGAGGCTCACGAGCGGAGCAACGCTTGATTCAAAATCAGGATGCGTGATGACAACGTAAGAAGCGCCGGCGCGCTCCTGATCGAGATTATTCGGCGCATGATAGGCAAGCGCATCCGGTGACGCCACCTGATCTGCCGAGAGCGCGACGAGCGTTCGTTGCGCCGGCCCAGAAGCAGAAATTTGTACTGTAATGCCGTAAGTACCGGAACCATCAAGAGTTATCGGCCCTGAAAGTTGAGCAATCGACGCCGCATCTCTTACGTCGAACACCTGGATTTGGGAATTCGTGAATCCGCCGATGTGAACAATGGAACCCGTCGGTGCGGTCGCATCCAACCAGTCGGACTCGGCCGTGTACGTGTGTGGATAGCGCAGCATGATCGACTGGACAAGACTGACGTCATTGTCGCCATTGAGGGCAGCCAAAGTTAGCGTGTTAGCGCCCTCGCGTAATAATCCGCTGTCGACCGTGAACGTGTTCGTTGTGTTCGCCTGATTCGCAAAGTCCATCTCGCCGACGTAGGAGCCGTTGAATGAGATGGAGACGCTGTGCTGTTGCTGATCAGTGCCACCTTGCAGCGTCACGTCGAGCGTGACCGGTGTCGACGACGATGCATCGATGTGGGTGGCCGTCAGAATCTGATCCACCGGCGCGGATGTAATGAGAGCGCCGAAGAAATTTTCGTTGTCTTCGCCATTCAGCAGCGCCGCAAAATATGTGGTGCGCTGTTCAAGCACAGTCGTGGCCGAAAAGTCCGTAACGGTGGCAGACTGCGAACCGGATGCCGAAGATTGTGCGATGCGCAATCCGGGGCGCGTGCCATTCACGAGCCAGTAGACGCGCGTGCCGGAGAATGGCGTGTCAATTCCCGTTCCGTAGAACTCAATCGTGCCGTTCGCGCCGAGAGACAAGCTGGACGCTGTTTGCACAAGCATCGGCTGCTCGACGCCCTCTGCGTAGAGCTGCAGCGTTCGCGCATCGCGATCATTGAATCCAGTTGCTTCGATCTGCGCGCCAGTTAGTCGGTACCAGCCAGACTGCGAAACATAAATCTTTACCGCTGCTTCGCCATTGAGAGTTGCGTTCGCAATTTTGGGCGCGTTTGGCGACGTCCCCGGCCGTGGCCATCCATTCCTGCGCCGCATGACGGAATTTGAGCGGTCGTCAGCCGACGCCGTGCTCGCCGAATTGCCGGCCGCTGCGGCGCGATTCAAATCAGTCAGCAACGTTGGACGAGCGACATGCACAAAGGCCGTGACTCCGGTAACGGGCGAAGGTGCCTCGGGCTGAACAGGCCCATGCATGGTTCTCGTGCCGTTCAAATCCACATCTTCGATCCAATACGAGGATGATGAGTTCCCTGCCGGATCCGTCCATTGATACGTTTTGGCCGCATGTTGCGGACGGCCTCCTCGCATAACGAGCGCCGAACCCGCAATAAGCGAAGGATCGAGGCGATGCTTGCCCGCGGCGTCTTCTCGATAAATGTGGAATCCAAGATTGCGAACTTCTTCTTTCGTGTGCCACTCGATTAGGACGCCGCCCCTTGGGTCAACTTCAGCATGCAAATCGGAAAGTTGCACTGCCGTCGGCGTTTCGATGGTCGATGTGACGCTCGAGGTATTGTTCGCAGGATTGGGATCACCGGTCGACGAAGTAACGGTGGCCGTGTTCGTTGCGTAGGTGGTCGAGCTGAAGGTGGACGCATTCGCGTTGATAATGACAGTGACTTGACTGCCGACGCTGAGCGTACCGAGCGAACAAACGACGGTGCCTGCGCTTTGACTGCAGGTCCCCTGCGTCGTGGAGACGGATGTAAAGGTAACTTCCGTCGGTAGCGGATCAGACACGCTCACGTTGCTTGCAACCGCGGGACCGTTGTTGGTCACGCGTAGGGTATACGTAAGATTCGTGCCCTGATCGACGGGCTCCGGCGAAGCGGTCTTCACAATGGAAATATCGCCCTGCGATGGCGACGCTACGACCGTCGTCGAGGTAACGGTGTTATTCCCAGTCGTTACATCGTTTCCAGTCGGTGTGACACTGATCGTGTTCGAAATAATCGTGCCCGGAGGCGTGCTTGTAACGACATTCACTACCATTGGGAAATTGACCAGCGTTCCGGAAGGTAAGGCGGCGCCAGAGCAAGTTGCGCCTGTCCCCGGGCAGCATGTGATCGCGCCCGTGCCGCCAGCGGCGGGAACTGCCGTGCATATCCAACCGGCAGGTATACCGAGCGAAACAAACGTCGTATTCACCGGCACTGAGCCGCTGAACTGAACACCGCTTGCGCTCGCCGGTCCGGCATTTGCAAGAGTCTGCGTGTAGGTGATGTTATTTCCGGGCAGCACAGGATTGGGCGAAGCAGAGCTGGTGACACGTAGGTCGTATTGTCCGGCCGACGCGACAACCACGTTCGTGGTCGCCACATTGTTTTCGGGATTCGGGTCAGTGAGGCTCGAATTGATGTTCGCAGTCTCCGAGATCACAGTTCCCGACGGAGTTGCGGCATTCACATTGAGAACGAGAGTGAGCGTTGCCGTCGCGCCGGAAGCGAGGTTCGCAATGGAGCCTGTGACAGTCCCTGTACCGCCGACCGATGGCGTTGTGCACGACCAGCCTGACGGACACGAAAGCGAACCAAATCTTGCATATCCGGGAGAAGACGAAATCACTTCCGTATAGTTGACGGTTGTTGCCGTCGCCAAGCCGTTGTTCTTTACCGTAATCGTATATGTAATCGCTCCGCCAGCCGCCACAGGATTAGGTGTTGCAGTCTGCGTGATTGAAAGGTCCGCCGTTCCGGCCGCCGCGACAAGCACAATCGCGCTGGCAGTGTTATTCGCAAGATTCGGATCATTCGTTCCTGAGGTGACTGAAGCGATATCGATGATTTGCGTTCCGCTCGGAACTCCGGAAACAACGTTCACGACAACAGTAAAGGTCGTGTTACCGCCGGAACCGGATGGCACGTCGGGATTCGAGCACACAATGCTGCCCACCGCTGTGCACGTCCAGCCCGCGGCTCCACTACCGGAAGCTATGATCGATTGAAAGGTCGTATTCGCAGGAATCGCTTCGCTGAAGACGGCGTTCAGCGCATCATAAGGGCCGTTGTTCGCGACGGTTTGCGTGTATGTGATCGTACCGGGAGAGAGAACGATTGTCGGATTGGCCGAGTTCGTCACGGCCAAGTCCGCACCGGCGCAATACGCGCCCGACTGAGTTCCCGGCGTTTGAGTGACTGTCAACCCGGTGTTCGAACTTCCCATTTGACCCGGTGTTGCGCCATATGAGTCGTCGGCGAGTGTGGTATAGCCGGGAGCACCGCCAAGCAGGCTCAGGCTAGCCGGCACACCCGTGAGCAACGCCATGCCGCCACCACCACCACCGCCGGGTCCGTGCCGATTGCGGGGGAACGGGGTCCCCGGCGCGTCTTCCGGCCACGTGATTCCGCCATCGCCGCCGTTGGCTTGTATCGTTAAGCCACCAACACCGCCCGTGTTCGTGAAAAAGAGTATTGATCCACCGGCGCCGCCACCGCCGCCGCCATCGTTTTCGACCTCAAGCGCAGTAACGCCATTTGCCGTTATCGTACCGGTTCCCGTAACGGAACCAGCGCGGATGATGGCGATTCCTCCGCCAGCCATGCCGCTGCTGTAGATTCCGGTGCAGTTTGCGCCGCAGCTTGACCCACCAGTGACACTAGCTGGGACCCAGTAAGCACCATTATTTGTACTGCCGGCACCACCCCCACCACCCATGATGATGGCGCTGGTAGAACCCGGGAAGGCGACGCCTCCGAAACCGCCGACGATCCCAGCGCTGTTCCAACCAAATCCGCCGACGCCGCCCGTGCCACCGTTCCCCCCGCCACCACCGCCGCTGTTCTGGTCGTTCGCGGGCGGATCTGCATCAGTTGCACCACCACCGGCATTACCTGGCGCACCGCGCGCGTAACTACCGCTCGGCAAACCTTCCACGTACGTCTGCCCAGTGGCCGTTGCAGTGGTAGTCAGCGCGATCCCGCTAAGAGGCGGCGAAATGTACGTCGGAGTACCAGCAATTCCCTCCCCCTTCGACCCGTTCGTTGCATCCGTGGAAAGGGTGACGTAATCGGTTCCCGCGCCTGTGCCGCCCGTGAGAATTCGGCCACCACCGCCGCGGAAACCTTGGCCATCTAGGCTGACCGCGCCGCTCAGCGTGAGCTGCGAAGAGATATCGAGGGCCAACACTCCGCCCAGCTTGCCGTTCCACGTTAGCGCCGTGAGGCTCGAACTGAGCGTGGCGGAACTGTACTGCGGGACACGAATGACCTGGAATGTTGCTTGGCCTTGCGCGGCGCTTGCGGCCGTTTCCGCGTATGTATTCAGCAGCCCGCTATTTGCGCCAGTGCCTGTAAACGTGAGTGTTCCGCCGCCGACCGGCACGGCAGAAGTCGCCGTGACAAACTCGTACTGCCCGGAGTTGCTAAGGCTTGTCGACCCGGAGCCAGGATCACCAGGGACACCGTCTCCATAAGCACCGGTATTGATTGTGGCGGCATTCGTATTGATCGTTGCTCCCTGCGTCTGGATGAATAGGAGCAGGTCACCCACCGCGATAGCCTTGCTCGCGCCAGAGGCGGCTCCGAGCGTAACGGAAGTTGTTCCCGCATTCGCTGATGTGACGCCCGCTCCCGGCGGATAGTAGGCATTTACAACTCCCGTCAGTGTGCCACCTGCGCCATCCTTGCCGGGCATCGCGCAAACCAGCGGCTGAACTACCGTGATCACGCTTGCGGTGTTGTTCGCGGAAAAAGGATCCGTTGGCGAAGTCGAGGAAACGCTCGCGGTGTTTGTAAGCGTCGTGGCTGCGCCGGACGTGGTCACTGTGATCGAGATAGTAATCGGGGAAGAAGGAGCAAATGCAACGGCTCCCAGCGAGCAGGAAACTGTGCCGCTTGATTGCGTGCAGGTGCCTTGCGAGCTGATGGCGGAAACAAAGGTCACTCCGGCCGGCAGCGTGTCGGTCAGGGTTGTGGCTGTTGTCGACGTCAAGCCGTAGTTCGTCACTTGGACGGTGTAAATGAGCGTCGAATCGATGAACACCGGTGTTGGAGACGCCCAGGCGGTTACGCCGAGATCGGCATTCCCGGTTTGCTCTACCAAGACAGAGGTTTGCGTCGAGTTATTTGAAACGACCGGATCAGCCGTCTGCGACGTGACATCGGCGTAGTTTTGGATCGTCGTGCCTGCGGCCACGCCTGAATTCACAGTCACTTTAAAGACGAAATTCGTCGTTGTCGTATTGGAGGCGAGGCTTGCGATTGTGCAAATCACTTGGCCTGTGCCGCCAACGGCAGGTACGGTCCCGCAGGCCCAACCCGCGGGCGGCGTCATCGAAGCAAATGTCGTGTTCGGCGGCGTCTGCTGGTAAAGGGAAACATTGGCCGCAGCGTTCGGCCCATTGTTCGTTACTGCCTCGGTGTACGTGATCGTGCCCGTCGGAGCGAGCACGGCAGGCGATACGGTTTGCGTCATCGCAAGGTCCGCCGCAGCTACGGTGACGGATGCGGTCGTGCTGTTGTTCGCCGAATTTGGATCGGTGCCGGTCTCGCTGACAGTGACCGTGTCTGAAATTGTCGTGCCCGCTACAGTTGCGCCGGGATTCACTGTAACGACGACCGTGAGTGTGGCCGTGCCGCTAGCTGCGATCACGGTCCCGGCATTTGCCGTGCACGTGATCGTGCCAGTGCCGCCGACGGCCGGCAATATGCCGCAAGTCCATCCAGCAGGAGCCGTGACGCTGGTGAATGTGGTGTTTGTAGGCGTGTTTTCCGTGAAGGAAGCGCCTATGGCCTCTTCGGCACCGTTGTTCGTAATCACTTGCGTGTAGGTAATCGTGCCACCGGTCGCCACCTGCGTCGGGTTTGGCGTGTTAGTCACAGACAAATCCGGCGTCTGCACGGTAACGTTGGCGCTAGCCGTGTTCGTGATGATCGAATTGGCCGCTTGCGCACTCGCTGTGCCGGTGATGACCGTGCCATTCGCGGTGCCTGCGTTAACCGTGAATACAAATGCGAAGGTCGTGGTGCCACCGTTGACGTAATTCGCGGTGTCCGTACATGTGACGGTGCCGCCGGTGTTGTTACAAGTCCAGGTGCCTGTGCCCGTGCCGGTTTCGGCCGCAGAGACCAACGTCAAGTTGACAGGATCGGGCATTGAGACGGTCTCGTTGGCGTTGAGTGCGGCGCCGCTCGTGTTCGAGATGCCGACCGTGTAGGTGAGCGTGTCGCCAGGCGCTATTGGACTCGGCGCGGCGGCATTGGTGACGTTGAACGCAAGGATTTGCACTGTAACGGTGGTATTCGCGTTCACCGGGGAGGTGTTTGCCGCTTTCGCCGTGACGGTGCTTGGAATTGTGTAGGTGCTGGTGGCACCGGTATTGTTTACGGTGACGACGAAGCTGAGCGTTGCGCTGTTGTTGATGAGCGCGCCCAAATTCCCGTTGTCGGCACAGGTTATCGTGCCGCCCGTGTTGTTGCAGGTCCATGTGCCGGTGCCGCTGGTCTTGCCTGCAGAAACGAATGTAGTCGTAGCGGGATCGGGCATCGAGACCGTGATTGGTCCAGTTACGGTAGAAAGCGACGAATTCGATACGACGGCAGTGTAGGTGATCGTGCCACCGGGAGCGACCGGCGACGTGCCGGACAGCGTGACATTGAGACTCTGTGCCGAAGCCGGCGAGGCTGCGAGCACTGAGAGCAGCATAAAGAAGACCGCGCCGAGCACGGGCGCTCCGGCGCGACGACGACCTGCCAGCCACACACGACGCCCATGTGTGCGCAACTTATGTACCATGCGCGCTCGCGCGCCACCAACCGGAAGTCGCCTGCGGCCGCGTTCGATCGAAATTATCTTGCCCAAAGGGAGGGCTGGAGAAGGATCGTTCATGAGACCGGCATCGCCTCGCGTGATTACCTGGCGAGGATGCGTGTGATCATTCTCGACGACACGATGAACTCGAAAGCCCTGACCGCTATGCGTTAGTGTAATTTCGCCTCGGTTCGCGCTTGCTGCAACGCCCGGCGCGACGACCACGGCATCCTCGTCCAGAATATTCGGCTGCATGCTGCGGCCATTCGCGCGAAAACGGACGTTGAGACCGCGACCGAGCAGCTCTTCGCACATCGCTGAGAAAGCTCGGGAATCCCGGCGCAGGCTCGGAGGCTTACGCACGGCAAATCACCTCGAGCGCGCTTTGGTCGGGAACAAACTCGAAGCGAGAGCATGGAATCTCGCGGGTGACGCGATCGAGAATCTGAAGAGTGGACGCTAAGCCTTCCGCACTGTGATGCGGAACGAAACTGCGCGCGAGGAGTTCCGCGGCCGCGCGGCCTGCCGGTAGGCGCGTTAATTTGTTCTGCGTACCGTGTCCAAGGATATAAATTCCAAAAAGGTCGGCACTTTCGGCCAGTGCCAATCCAGCATCTCCGTGCCAAGGCGTGCCGTACATCCGAACGCGACCATTTTTGCAACGCAGAATAATGCGATCGTCGCTGAGCACGCGTGCACTGTGGCGATTCTGCCAAAGGCGCGCCGAAGTACTCTTGCCCGCTCCTGAATGTCCGATAAAGAGGTGTCCGCGATTAAATTCATCGACAACGCCGAGTGCGTGGACCTCTACACCTTCACCAAGCGCCAAACGATGAATCGTCAGCAGTTCGTCGAGTGGATATTCGAGCGCGTTCACGGGCTGCGACGGATCATAGAAGCGCCGCACCATGGAGATTTGTCCAAAGCGAAACTCGCGGTCGAACCATGCGGTCTTGTAAGGAGTCGTACCCAGGAGCGAAGTCGAAAAATAAAAGATATAGCCGCCGCATTCCTCGTATAGCGACCACAAACCGCCGGAATCAAAAATAAGCGAGCCGGAAGGCGCCGCGACTTCACTCGTCCAACCAACTTCAATGCAGACGTCTAAGTTTTCTGGGCAAACCTGGAATGCAAACAGCACAGGATCGAGCGCGAGTTGTAGGCCCGGTTGCGCGAATAGGCCTACCGAGATGTCGCCGACGCTATAAACAAGTGGACTTGCCGCTTCATCGCGATTCAGTTGAAGCATCGCATCCGGAGAACTCGAAATATCTAAAACCGGCATTCTGCCTCTCTCGATCAGGAACCCAGTGAATTGCAAGGAGTAACGCTGATGCAACTGCCGCTTACCGGGCCGCTATGGCCAACAATCTTGCAGTGGCCAAGGACAGCCTCTTCCGGACGTAGACTTACGCGCGTCACCTTCGGAGCCTCATAAGGCTTCCGGGGCTGCTGCGTATTGTTCTGTTCTTCAGTCATCTCGAATTTCGATAGCACCGGTTATCGGTGCGCTCCGCATGAACCACAACCACCGCCCTGACATCCCGCAGGCTCTTGCAAAACGTTCAGGGCACCGGTACTCACGACCATTGGCAGAGGCGCGGGCGTTTCCTCGCTGAGAATTCGCTTTGCCGCCACAGACAGATCGTGGTGATGTACGCCGCCGTCGCAACATGGACAATCGCCGTGTTCAGGTGGATCGATGCCAAGCGCAAATGCACGCAGGTGCGCCACCTGACACAGAAAATCGACGGGCGATTCCGGATCTCCGCTTTCAAGCTCGCCATTCGCGGCGCACATACTACACAGCGATCGAATGCGGCAGGTGTCGCAAATCGTAGGCCGCTGGCGCTCCTGGTTGCGGATTTCCAGCATTCGCCCATTCCAACCTTTGAGAAAACCGCCATCGCGCAGCGAATAGCCCTGTTGGTGTGAAAGGACGCAGATCGTCATCTTGCCGGTCGGATCAATCGCACAGCCATACATCCCTCCGCCACAGGTATAGCGCCTCGTCTCCGCCTGCTCGGGGCGCGGAGCAGACACTTCGGCCCTCGCTATCCGGCGCCACTCTTCCCGGCGCTGAGCATCCTGAAAGTCGAGGGTCACAACTTGTTCAGGCGAGAGGCGAACTGCAAGCGGCGATTGTGAGCAGTCGATTCGCGGATTCACGATTGGGTCGAACTTGAATTCGACTCCGAAGTCCTCCTCGGCCATCCTCTTCATTTCGTACACTTCGTGACAATTGATCGTGGTTGGGACGGTTTTCAGCTTGAGCGGCAGGCCGCGATCGAGGAGCAGACGGATTCCCTTCATGCAGCGATCATAAGAGCCTGGAATTCTGGTCAAGGCCTCGTAGGTCTTGCGTGTAGCCCCGTAAAGAGTGATTTCGATGGAGAACGGGCGCCAGTCGGCAAGGTAGTCTGCGATGCGCTCGTTGATCATGGTGCCGTTCGTGAAGAGTGTGATCAGGAAGCCGCGCTTTTTCGCTTCGGTGTATATGGCAAGGAAATCCTTGCGAGCGAAGATTTCGCCCCCCGTATAAAGGAGCCATAAGCACCCGACCTCGAACAGTTCATCCAGCAGCCGCACATGCTCATCGAAAGTCAGTTCTTGCGACCGGGCCGTAACGTCGGCCATTGGCAAGTTGTTGTAACAATGCTGGCATTCGAGCGGACAGCGGCGCGTGACCTCGATCGACACTTCGACCGGCGCGCGCTTTCCCAACTGGCGCGCGTGAAGACTGCCGCTGAATTCACCGTATGTTGCACTTTGCACAGCGAACCTGTTCACCTCAGGGGCTCACGACCCCTGCTATCTAGCAGGTTAATAAATCCAACGGGAATGTCGCCGAACTACGCGCAACCGAGCGCCGCCTACGCGCTACGAACGAGGCGTTCTTCACGCATTTCAGCTATAAACCGGGCAACATCGGCGAAAGCCTTCTCCGCCGTCACCTCGTAATTGGCGCGCACCCACTCGGCCAATTCCTCGCACGTGCGCCCTTGCTCAAGTAGGAGCCAGAGGCGCGCGCCAAGTTCATTGAAGGTGTAGATGGAATCGAGATCGCCAACGCCATGGCGAACGGGCACGGCCAAAGTTTCGCCAGCAATTTCACGAGAAACGACTGCGGTCTCACGAATGTGCCGTAGTTGGCCGCTTGATTCGACCGGTAGAGCCAAATTGGAGTCACCTATTCCCAATGGATTTCCCTGAAGGTAGTCTTACGTACTAGGACTACCCTAGCAATGGGCCTTCTGGGTGTCTGTTTCGTAGGTATACATAGATACTCCGCTAGCACGCAGACTCGGCGAGCCTAATATAAGTCACTTATTTACAGTAGGTTGACAGAATTAAGTGACGACGAAGATACGTCTACAGGGACTACTTGAGGAAATTGCGTTCCCTAATGGCTGTTGCTAGAGAGCTCTTTGAGTATATCCCCGACGAAGGCTTTTGCATCCCCGAAGAGCATGAGCGTCTTGTCAAAATAATAGAGTGGGTTGTCGATGCCCGCAAATCCCGGGCTCATGCTGCGCTTGATAACCATCACAGTGCGCGCTTTATCGACATCCAAAATCGGCATTCCGAAAATTGGACTGTTCTGATCGGTCCTAGCGGCAGGATTCGTCACGTCATTCGCTCCGATGATTAGTGCCACGTCCGTCTGAGCCATATCGGAATTAATGTCGTCCATTTCAACGAGTCGATCGTAGTGAATATCAGCTTCGGCCAAAAGCACGTTCATGTGACCCGGCATCCGGCCTGCGACAGGATGAATCCCGAATTTGACGTCGACTCCCCGTTTACTGAGCGAATCGAACAGCTCGCGGACCTTATGCTGCGCTTGGGCAACGGCCATGCCGTATCCAGGCACGACGACGACCTTGCTAGCTGCCAAGAGAATACCAGCCGCCTCTTCAGGCGATGCACTGCGGACTGTGCGCTCCTCGGTACCCGCCTTCGCCAAAGCCTGGACCTGGCCAAAGGCTCCAAACATCACGTTGGTGAAAGAGCGGTTCATCGCTTTGCACATGATTACTGACAAGATGAAGCCCGACGAGCCGTCCAATGCCCCTGCGACGATGAGAACCTTGTTATCCAGCACAAACCCTAGTAACGCTGCGGAAAAACCAGCGTAAGAGTTCAGTAGTGAGATGACAGTCGGCATGTCTGCGCCGCCGATTGGCGTGACCAGCAAAATCCCGAACACCAGCGACACGATTACCATGATTGGGAAAAGCAATGGCGTATTTGGATTCACCACGAGCGCTACGGCCAAAACAATCGCAGCCGCGAGGACCGATAAACTGACGATATTCTGCCCTTTGTACGTAATCGGACGTTGCGGCAGTACTTCCTGGAGTTTGCCGGCCGCGATAATGCTTCCGGTAAACGTGAGCGAACCGATGATCACCTCCAGCGCGATCTCGCCCATTCCAAAACGCGTAACGTGCGGTATGCCAACGTAATACTCCGCGATTCCGATCATGGACGCTGAGAGAGCGCCAAAGGCGTGGCTCAACGCGGTCCGCTGAGGTACCGCCGTCATGTGAACCATGCCGAGCGGTATGCCTATTGCAGCTCCGATGATTAAGCCGACGATAATCCACCGGTATTGCACCAACTCGGGATTGCACAGAGTGGCGCCAACCGCCAATGCGGCGCCGATTTCCCCGACGAGTACACCACGGCGCGCCGTTACAGGCGAACTAAGCCATCTCAGGGAGAGAATAAAAAGCACAGCGGCAGCAATGTAGGCCGACTCGATCAATTGTTGAATCGCGATTGCGGTCATGTATTCTTCCTGCCGCCTGTCTTGAACATCCGCAGCATTCTATCGGTGATCAAGAAGCCGCCGACCATGTTGGAAAACGACGCCGCAACGGCAATTGCGCAGAGCACAGTGGACAGTGTCGTTTCGTGAAGGCCGGCGATGATGATCGCAGCGACCACAACAATGGCGTCAAGCGCGTTAGTAAGAGACATCAGCGGCGTATGAAGGAGGGGTGATACCCGCTTGATTACTTCGAAACCGACGAAACCGGCCAGAATGAAAACGTAAAGGTTTGATAGAAAATCGGCAGGCATCTCTGCTCCTTACGTCCGCGCCGCCAGTGCAGGCAGACTCCAAAACTCTCTCACTCGGGCATTCACAAATTCACCGTTTTGCGTGAGAAGCGTATCGCGAATAATATCGTCCTGTATGTTCAGGTTCAGCTTGCCGCCTTTAGCCAGCAACAAGAGAAACGCCACCAGGTTTCGCGCGTACATCTGGCTCGCGTGATACGGCACGGTGCTTGCCAGATTGATTTCTCCAACGATCGTCACGCCATTCACAACGATCGTTTCCTCGGAGCGTGTCAATTCGCAATTGCCGCCGCGTTCTGCCGCCAGATCGACGATCACCGAGCCGGGCGCCATCCCCTGCACCATTTCCTTCGTCACCAGGACGGGCGCTTTCTTTCCCGGAACGACCGCAGTGGTGATCACTACGTCGCTTTCAGCTACCACGCGACCGAGCAATTCGCGCTGGCGCGCATAGAACGCCTCGTCCTGCGCTCTCGCGTAGCCGCCAGCATCCTGAGCGTCTTTGGCTTCGATCGGCAGTTCAACAAAGCGCGCACCGAGGCTTTGGACCTGTTCCTTAGCCGCGGGACGCAAATCGTAGCCCGAAACGACGGCCCCGAGACGCTTTGCCGTGGCAATAGCTTGCAATCCGGCCACTCCCGCCCCGATAACCAGCACGCGCCCAGGCGTAATCGTGCCGGCAGCGGTAGTCATCATTGGAAACAAGCGAGGCAGCGTATTTGCTGCAATCAGGACGGCTTTATAACCGCAGACCGTCGCCATCGAAGAAAGTGCGTCCATGCTCTGCGCACGCGTGGTGCGCGGCATCATTTCCACGGAAAACGCGAGCGCTCCGGTTGCAGCGATTTCCTCCACCGTCTGCCGTGAGCCAAGAGGCCGAAGGAACCCGATAAGCACCTGTCCGCGCCGCAGAAGGGGGATATCGGCCCGGCCCGTCTTGTCGTTTGAACCATAGCTGAGGACCTGTGCGACGATGTCTGCCGCAGCAAAAACTGAAGCGCGGTCAAGCGCGATCTTCGCGCCTTTCTCTGCAAAGGCTCCGTCTGGATAGCCGGCCTGCCAACCCGCACCGCTTTCGACCGTCACTTCCAATCCCGCTTTGGCGAGGTTGGGAATAACAGCAGGTACCAGGGCAACGCGTCGTTCGCCGGGAAAGCTCTCCTTCACGACGCCGACGATCACGAAATAATCTCCATCATGTCCAAGCCTTTACAGGCTAAATTTAGCCAGAACCTTTCTCTTATGAGAATCGTCTCGACGGCCTCGTATTCTAATCTCGACGCCGCACGAAATGCACCGAATTTCGCAAAGATTCGGCGCTTCCCTCTTCTTGCCCACTTCTGAAAGGGCTGCCTTTCAGGTTAAAATAGTGGATTCCCGGAGGAAACATGTTGCGCGTAGGTCTCGTTGGGTGGCGGGGTATGGTGGGAAGCGTTCTCCTGCAGCGTATGCGGAAGGAGCATGATTTCGATGGCATTGACCCGGTCTTTTTTTCGACGTCGAATCCCGGCGGCACGGCACCCATTGAGTCGAGCAATCCCACGCTTAAAGACGCGACCACGCTGAAAGAGCTTGGCGCCTGTGGCGTCGTCATTAGCTGCCAGGGCGGCGACTACACGACCGCAGTCTACGGACCTCTCCGCAAGAGCGGCTGGACCGGCTACTGGATTGATGCGGCTTCGACGCTGCGCATGGCCGATGATTCCGTCATCATACTCGATCCTGTAAATCTCGATGTGATTCGTCAGGGATTGACCCACGGCCTGCGTACCTATGCCGGAGGTAACTGCACCGTCAGCCTGATGCTGATGGCGGTCGCGCCGCTCTTCAAGCAGGGACTTGTCGAATGGATGACTTCGATGACGTACCAGGCCGCTTCAGGCGCCGGTGCGGCCAAAATGCTCGAACTGATCAAGCAGATGTCGATTCTCACGGATCCTTATCGCAAGTCTCCCACTGAAAACGCGCTTGAGGCCGATCGTCGGCTGCTCGATGTTCAGCGCTCCGCGCAATTACCCACTGCGGAATTTGGCGCTCCGCTAGCCGGCAGCGTCCTCCCATGGATCGACAAGGAAATGCCCGGCGGGCAAACGAAGGAAGAATGGAAAGGCATCTCGGAAACGAACAAGATTCTGGGCCGTAATCCGCCTGTTCCGGTTGACGGCCTCTGTGTGCGCGTTGGAACAATGCGCTGCCACAGCCAAGCCCTCACCTTCAAATTAAAGCGCGATGTGCCGCTCGGCGAGATCGAGTCAATGCTGGCGGGCGCTCATGAATGGGTGCACGTCGTCCCGAACAACAAAGACTCGAGCGTGCGCTGCCTTACGCCCACGGCTGTCTCAGGCTCGCTGAACGTCGCCGTCGGTCGTCTTCACAAATTGAAGATGGGACCCGATTACCTCGGAGCATTCACGGTCGGCGATCAGCTGCTTTGGGGTGCCGCCGAACCGCTGCGCCGCATGCTGCGCATTTTGCGAGACCACCTCGGCGCATAGTCAACTGCGTAGTTCCCTCTCGATCATGCTCAAGAAACGGAGCACTTCGCTCGGCGTCCGCAAATAAAAGCGCGCGTGCGTTTCCGGGTTTTGGCCCACGCGGATCGTCACATGTCCGTCCAGAGCCGCAAAGGCCGGCTCGTCAGGCTCGTCATCACCGATATACGCGAGGGCAGCTGCGGGAGAATCAGCGACGACCCTCTTCATCGTTTCTCCCTTGCCCGGAATTTGCCGAGGAAGTATTTCCCATACTTTTTTGCCGTGCAGCATGTGCAAGTCATGCCGCAGCGGGGCTAGGATCGCTTGTAGCGCTTGATCGGCCCTTTCGATTGTTGCTGGTCCGGCCTGACGATAATGGACTGTGAAACCATATCCTTTGTCTTCGAGGTTTATCCCCGGAAACTCAGTCAGGTTTCGTCGGGCGCTTCGCTTGGCTTGCCGCAAGGCCTTGCGCTGTTCGCTTCCAACACGCGGCGGCTTTCCATTCCGCTCGGCGCCATGCAAACCGAAATACCGGACCGCATTGATATTCACCAGCGAGCGAAGCGACTGCACATTCCTTCCACTCAAAATTGCCACGGTCGTATTCGGCAGAGACGCAAGCCGTCCCAAAAGCGTTTTGGCTTTCTTGGACAAGCGCACATCTTCGGGACGTTTGCGTATTCTGACAAGCGTGCCATCGAGGTCCAGCAAAAGGAAACGCGTCTCTGCTTCTTTCAATCGCAAAAGGATTTCGTGAAACGCGCGAAAGGCATATTGCGGATGCGGCCCGTCATGCCGCATCTAGACTTCGCGCCGTCGCCCGCTGAATCGCGGTCAAATTCGGGGTCCTCCGGTCATCGAGGTTTCCTGTTTCAAGCCGATTTCTGAATCGTCGATACGGATTTCCGCCAATTCGTTGATGAGTGTTCCGGCCCAGCGGTACACATTGTTCTCGCGAATCGTGCGCCGCATTCTTTGCATTCGCATCTGGCGTTCATCCGCATCCATCTCGAGCGCGACACGGATCGCCTCGCTCACGGCTTCCGTATCGTATGGATTCACAATCAAGGCATCGGGCAACTCGCGCATGGCCCCCGTAAACTGGCTCAGTATCAGCGCGCCTTGCTCGTCGTCTCGCGCCGCAACAAACTCCTTTGCGACCAAATTCATTCCGTCGTGCAGTGAAGTCACCATGCACAAATCCGCGGCACGATAATAAGGCAGTATCTCCGTGTGGCTATGATGCCGAGTGAGCAACGCGATCGGCTTCCAGCCGTTCGCGCCAAAACGCTCATTAATTCGCGCCGCTTCCCTCTCAACCTCCGCCGTGAAGTCCTGATAGCGCGGGATACTGGAACGGCTCGGAGCGCCAATCTGGACGAAGGTAAAGTGCTTGACGTAAAAAGGATTCTTCTCCAAGAACCGTTCGACGCCGCGGAAGCGTTCGATGATGCCCTTTGTATAGTCGAGACGGTCGACACCCACGCCCAGGAATCTGGCATTGATGCCCAAATTCTTGAGAATTTCCGCTCGAATCTCGTATGGAGAACGCGTTTCCCCGGGTATCGGCGATTCGCGCATATCCACGCTAATCGGGAACGGTCGTACGAAAGTCGTATGGTCGTCGCGCTTTACGGCGAATCGTTCCCAGTCGATTCGCGACTGCAAAGCGGCATCGACCGTCTCGAGGAAATTGTTGCAATGAGCTTGAATATGGAATCCGATAAGGTCGGCGCCCAGCAAACCGTCCAGCACTTCCTTTTGCCACGGACAAATTCGGAACGCTTCCGGATTCGGCCACGGAATATGCCAGAAAATTGCAACACGTACATCGGGCCGCTGCGCCTTTATCATCTGAGGCAGCAAGGCGAAATGATAATCCTGCACGAGCAGAAGCGCGTTCTCGGCGCCCTCCATCTCCTCAAGAACGGCATGTGCGAATTTCTGGTTAACCGCCTGATAGCTTTCCCAATCTGACGCGCGGAAAGTAGGCCGGGTATGGGCAATGTGGCAAAGTGGCCAAAGCCCTTCGTTTGCAAATCCGAAATAGTATCCCTGTTCTTCCTCAGGTTTCAGCCAAACCCGGCGAAGCGTGTATTCAGGATGATCCGGCGGCACGCGGATATGGTCGTGACGATCCACAACACTGCGATCTGCGTCGCCAGAGCCATGCGCTATCCATGTTCCGTCGCATGCACGCAAAATGGGTTCCAGCGCCGTGACCAAACCGCTTGCCGGCACTTGTGCTTCAATAGCTTTTCCGCGGCGAACGTGCGCATAGGGCTGCCGGTTCGAGACGACGAAAAGTGGCCCGAGCAGCCGGCTCTGCACGATGGCTCGCAAGCGCTCGGGCGTCCAATGCGACTCGCCTGTTTCCCTCAGACGCGCCTCATATTCGGCCGCTGCCCGTGCTTCCGCAAGGCTGTGAGCCAAATTCACCACCTCTTTCGAAAATGGTAGAAGAAAATCTTCGTTAGGAAGCCGGGGTGGCGGAGTTACGCGCCCGGTGCGCAATTCGCGCATCCACGCGGCGGTTTTCGAAAGCGGCTGAATGATCGTCCATCGAAAGATCAGGGCAAAGGCAATGAGAATAAGAAGAGCTTCGGCTAGCACGTGCCACAAAGTGTCCCGCCAAATGGTATTGCTCTGTGCTTCGATGTAACTGGCGTCGTAGAAGATCGCGAGAATGCCGTTCATGCCCGTGTCGCTGAGCAATGGCAGGTAATAAGCCTCCGTCTCGCGGCCATCCACGCGAATCGTTTGGCTGACGCCCGCCGCGTCTGCCTTCACTTTTTCCAGAGGAAGAGCTGGCGGCGTAAAGTGCCTCACAATACTCGGGCTCTCCGCCAGAATTACTCCCCCTTCGTCGTAGACGATAAGGCCTTCAAGTTGTTGGCGATTGCCAAAACGGTCGACGATGTGGCGTAATTGTTCGTGGGAGTGCTTCGCGAGCGCGGGTTCAACAATTTCCTGGAGACTCTCAGCTAGCAACTCGGCACGCCGCTGCAGATCTGCACGCATGCCAAGTTTTACCGAGCGAACCTGACTCCGCGCGATCAGGAACGTCATGATTGCCATTCCGATCACGAGCAAAACGATGAGCCGGACGCTGAGTCTCACACAAACTCCCTGAAAGCACACTCAACGCTGAGACGGCTGACGTGGACGATGTCTGCGTCGGCAGCCGCGGGCCGGGTGGGCAAAGAAAATCAGACAACCCGAATATTATCATGAGATAAAGAGGTCGGGCATACAGGTTTTGCTGGAGAGTGACTAAACGCAGTAGAAGGCGTTGAGTTTTCTTTCTTTGATGAAGACCACACCCCAACTCATTAGAACTATCCGGGCGGCACCGGCTGAGGGACCCGAACCGCCCGGCATTTTCTTACCCATCTCCGCAGGGTTTGGGCAAGAAATCGTTGTGCGTCAGGCTGCGTGTTCGCCGTGGCGCATGAATTCGTAGCGCTCGATTGCGGCTGCTACCCCGACTTCGCCGGAGTACTCCGCGCTCGTACGTAGGATTCGGCCAAGGCACCGTACACGAACGGGCCCGGCCTGAGTTAATTCGTGTGGAAGCGTCATGACGATCTCCACAGGCGAACCACTTTTCAATCCTTTCGGTAGATGGAAGTACAAACCGCGGGAACTCACCTCGCGGGATTCCGTCGCCGCCTCGCCTACCACTGCTTCGTCGGTCCAGCGGACCGTTAGCGGTAGGCGCATCAGGAAGCGCCGGGCCGCTCGCCGTTCTTTCAGTGTCACTGCATCCTCCTGCTCTCTGAGACGCGCCCAGAATATATGGGATGCCGATTGTAACCAATAGATCGAGAGACTCAATTCTAAAAGGGACTTTCGGTACAGAAGTACTAGGCAGGTCAAGGTACGCTAAACGCTTAACACAGCGATACTTACACTAGATATGCGTTTTTGGCAGGTAGGTTCGCCGCTCCGAAGCCCATCAAGCCTGATCGATCAAGCGATGATGAATCGCGTAGAGCGCCAATTCAAGTCGGTCGGAAACACCGAGTTTGTCGAAGATATTGTGAAGGTGATTTTTGACTGTCTGTTCGCTAATGAAGAGCTTCTCCCCGATTTCGCGATTGCGGAAACCCTGCGCCACGAGCTGCACAATTTCCTTTTCGCGATCGCTCAGCAACGGCTTCTCGCGGCGCGATCCTGCTTCGGCGGATTTCTTGAATGCATCGATCACTTCCGCCGTCATCCGGTTATCGAGCCAGATTTCGCCATCGGAAACCTTACGGATGCTCTTCAGGAGCAAATCGCTCGCAGACTGTTTCAGCACTACGCCTCGCGCACCCAGCCTCATCGCGCGGACCACATCGCGATCGTCTTCTGCCGCCGTAAGAACGATCACGCGCGTGCCGGTGGTATCGAAATTCACTTCTTCCAGAACTCCCAACCCATCTTTCTCAGGCATGCGCAGATCGAGCAAAAGGATATCCGGCTTCAACTTCGCGAGCATCTTCGTGCATTCCACACCGTTCGCTGCTTCCCCGATGATTTGAACGTCGTCGGCGCCCTCCAAAAGTTTGCGGAGGCCGTCGCGAAAGATGGCATGGTCGTCCGCTACCAGGATCCGAATAGCCTGTTTGGTTTTCGTCATATTAATTCAATGGGATTTCAACGGTTAGCCGTGCCCCGTGGCCGGGATTCGACTCCACTGTCAGAGTGCCCCCAACACCCCTTGTT
>JBOGMU010000181.1:0-7615 GCA_050746865.1 Candidatus Acidiferrales bacterium | reverse complement strand
AAGCGGTCAGTTCAGTAAATCAGCTTAGGACGAAACGCGAACGCTAACGGCGACGTTCTTGCCGCTCTCGGAGCGATAAGTCACGTCGGCGCTGGCGCCAACCGCGAGCTTGCCCGAAACGGTCGTGTTGTCGTTAATTTCAAACGTCATGCTCTGGCCCGACTGAGCCGACTGGCTGCTCTGGAACTGCTGGCCAGCTGGTGAAGACGACGGGCTCGAGCTGGTCGAGAGGGTGAAAGTCTTGCCGGACACGGACGTGATCTTTCCGGATACGGACTGAAGTTCGCCCTGCTGGCCGGCTGCGCTGGAACCCATGCCGGCGCCTGTGCTCGGCGACGTGCTGGGCGAGGTTTGGGACTGCGATGAGGGTGAGCTAGGGCTCGGCGTAGCCTGTGCCCCGGCGTTAGGAAGAGCAACGGTGGCCCCAGTCAACAGCGCCGCCGAGAAAATCGTCAATGCAAGCTTTTGAGTTCGATTCATTGTCTCTGAAACCTCCGAAGGATTTTCAAACCACGCGGCATACTGATGCAAATCACGTGCCCATTTCGCAAATGGTTTTCGACGGTGGGAAAGCGTGTGATTGCAACAAAACGGAACACGAAGGTTTTGCGAAGCTACAGGGTTCCCGCTTTCGCTGTTGCAAATATTTCCCGGTGTGCGCCGAAAACTACAAAGGCGCGGTTTTCCGGCCATACAGGTTTCAGTGTAGTGATATTGAGGCGACACTTCTGGTTATAATCAGCACAATTAAGTTGTGCGTATTTGTAAGGCTTTGGTAACGCGTGTGCACCATTTATCACACTGGGAAACGGCGTCGTTGCATTTCCGGCGCACAAACGGTGCGTCGCAACGTAAGTAAAAGACGAGGAACTTGTAGGCTGGGAGGATGGGCATGAAATCCCTGCGAATCCTGATTGCAGACGATCACGATCTGATGCGGCGCGGACTACGAACTCTGTTGGAGTCTCATCCGGGATGGACTGTTTGTGCGGAAGCGAGCACGGGCCGCGAAGCAGTAGCCAAAGCGGAGGAGTTGAGGCCTGACATCGTGATAATGGACATCACGATGCCTGAATTGAACGGAGTGGAAGCCGCACGGCGCATTTTGAAGGCTTCGCCTAGCACTGAAATCTTGATCCTTTCAGTTCACCATTCCGATCAGCTCATTCGGGAAATCCTCGCGGCAGGCGTCCGGGGCTACATCGTGAAATCCGATTCAGATCGCGATCTCGTGGTGGCTGTCGAGGCGCTGTCGAATCACAAGCCTTTCTTCACGCCGCGAGCGACCGAATTGATGTTGAACGGGCTCGAGCAGCGGGGCACGGTAACTGGTGGTCTTCCGCAGAACCTGAGCGACCGGCTAACGTCGCGTGAACGTGAGATCGTGCAACTGCTTTCCGAAGGGAAGAGCAGCAAGGAAGTTGCCTCCGATCTGAGCATCAGCGTCAAGACGGCCGAAACCCATCGGGCGAACATCATGCGGAAGCTGGAAATTCATTCCGTCAGCGAGCTGGTTCGGTATGCCGTCCGGAACCAAATCATCGAGCCGTAAATCCCTTCCTATCTTAGACATGTGTAAACGCTCAAAACTGCATGTGTCGTTTTGTGGGCTACCCTACAAAATCTCCACAATGCGAGTAAATAATTTACAGCGATAACTGTATTCCAGCCTCGGCAGGCGCTAATGATAATCGTCAATGCGGAAAAGCAACTGTCCGCAACGCAGAGAGAAGAAGAGGAGATGTCGTGTGCCTTGAGAGAAAACGAGGCGCGAGGGCTGGGACGGTGCTCCCTTCTTCTCTCTGAACTTTACGTCGTACTCCCTATCCACTAGTTTCCAGTAAGTTCAATTATTGTCGGAACACTCATCGCAAGCGATGGGGATGCCGGGCCTCGGCGTTCAGTTCGTGCGTCCGAAGCGGTTTCCCCGTGTGTCGCGGCGCTTGCGAACGGTGGCTTCAAACCGATACTGTAGGAATACCTAATAAGAGATTTCTGATTCATCGACACAGTTTGCCTGCGGCACAGGCAGCGAAACTAACAACGGCAAATAACGGCATGACGGAAAAGAAAACCAATCCCGCCGACCGCGAGAGCTTGTTAAAATCCGCGAGGCGCTTCGTGATCAAGTTGGGTACGAACACAGTTGCCGGCTCCCAAGGCGATCTCTCCAATGAGCGCGTGCGGCCAATCGCGAAATCGATTGCCGAGTTGATGCGCGAAGGCCGTCAGGCCGTTCTTGTATCTTCGGGCGCCGTGGGGCTCGGACGTGGCTGGCTGGGCCTTCATCCTTCCCGACTGGGTGATCTCGTGACGAAGCAGGCTTGTGCGGCCGTCGGGCAGAGCCTTTTGATGAACGCCTACAAAGAGCTGTTTTCGGAGTGCGACGTCAAGGTTGCACAGGTGCTACTGACAGAAGACGACTTTACGAATTGGCGCCGTTATTCGAACTTGCGTCAGACGATGGAAAAGTTGCTCAGCTTCGGTGTTCTGCCGATCGTGAATGAAAACGATACCGTATCCACAGCTGAACTGGAGTCGACGACGGCTTCGGGAGCACGGATGCCTGTTTTCAGCGACAACGATAGGCTGGCCGCGCTCGTGATGAGCGGCATGGAGGCGGATGCGCTCGTCTTGATGACGAATGTAGATGGTTTATTGCGGAAAGTCGCCGGTGGGCAGGGCAATGTCCAGAACGTGATTCCTCTGGTCGAGCAGATTACGCCGGAGTTGAAGCGGCTGGCCACGGGGCCGTCCGAAAATGGCCGTGGAGGAATGCGGACGAAACTCGAAGCGGCGGACATTGCGATGAATTGCGGAGGAATCACCGTTATTGCGAATGGCCAAACGCCACACGTCTTAGATCGCATTTTTGCAGGGGAAAAAATTGGCACGGCGTTTTTGCCTTCCACGCGCATGAGGGGAAAGCGTCGCTGGATCGCATACGCCGCGGGCGTGCGCGGCCGCATCGTCGTCGATGCCGGCGCCTATCGCGCGATTACGGAGCGAAAAGCGAGCTTATTGGCGTCCGGAATTGTACGCATCGAGAGCCATTTCGCGCCGATGGATGTGGTGAGCATTCTGGATGCGGAAGGGCGTGAGTTTGCGCGTGGCATCGCGAAGTGTGCGAGTGAAGATGCCGAACATGCGGCTCGTCAGAAGAAGTCCGCCGGCGCTTCCGCATCGCCCGTACTCGTGACGCGCGACAATATTGTATTATTGCAGCGGCCGTAATTTAGACCGCGATTTCGCTACTATTCCGACGACAATATGAGCCAAAGCGCTTCACTACAGACCGACACTTCTGTTGCCGCAATTGCCAGGCGTGCGCGGAAGTCCTCGCGTTTGCTTGCGCGCCTTTCCAGTGAGCGTCGCAATGCGGTTCTGCTCAGTGCGGCAGATGCTGTCGAAGCGGCGTGCGCGCAAATCCTGGCAGCAAGTGCGCTGGATTGTGACGCTGCCGCGGCTGACGTCGCGTCAGGGAAAATGTCTTCGGCGATGTTCAAGCGGCTGCGGGTGACGGAAAGCGTCGTTGCGGAAATGGCGATGCGCGTGCGCGAGGTGGCGACGCTGCCCGATCCTCTTGGGCGCACTCTGATGTCGACGGAGTTGGATGAGAATCTCACTCTATTTCGGGAATCGTGCCCCCTGGGAGTGGTTGGCGTCATTTTTGAATCGCGGCCTGAGGTTGTGCCGCAACTCGCGTCACTCGCGCTTAAATCAGGCAATGCGCTCATCCTGAAGGGTGGCACTGAGGCGGCGCGTACGAACCAGGTTTTGGTCGCAGTCTGGCGCGCGGCTCTGGAGAAATTTCCTGAAGTTCCCGCGGATTCGGTGCAACTGCTGCAATCTCGGTCCGATGTTCTCGAACTTCTTGCACAGGATCGCGATGTCGACTTAATCATTCCTCGCGGTTCGTATGGACTCGTCCACTTCATTATGGAGCACAGCCGTATTCCCGTTCTCGGGCACGGCGAGGGAATTTGCCATGTCTACGTGGATCGCAGCGCGGATATTGAGAAGGCGATTGAGATTGCCTATGACGCGAAAGTTCAATATCCCGCCGTGTGCAATGCGGTGGAGACGCTGCTCGTCCACGAAGAGATAGCGGGGAAATTTCTGCCGGCGGCGATGGCGCGGTTGAAGCAGGCAGGCGTCGAGATTCGCGCGGATGCAAAGGCGCAATCGCTTTTACCCGGCGAAAATACCGTGAGGGCGACGGAAGCGGATTGGTCGACTGAATATGGCGACCTGATTCTCTCGGTAAAAGTGGTGCCGGACATCAACGACGCGATCGAACACATCAATCGATACGGCTCGCGGCATACCGATACGATCGTGACGGAAGATGACGCGTCAGCCGCGAAGTTCATGAATGAGGTGGACAGCGCAGGAGTTTTCCAGAACGCATCGACGCGGTTTGCCGACGGGTTCCGTTACGGTTTCGGCGCGGAAGTTGGCATCAGTAATAGCAAGTTGCACGCGCGCGGGCCGATGGGCCTCGAAGGTCTTACGACTTATAAATATAAGTTGTACGGCAACGGCCACACGGTTGCGCCTTATGCGAAGGGCGAGAAGAAGTTTAAGCATCGCCGATTGAGCTGAGGTCTTCGGCAGCACAGATGGCTTCAGCGGGTGAAGCCGTGCTCATGTTTGCCGCTCGCGGCATGGTTGGGAAGCCATGCCCTTCCAAAATCCGAGGTGCCACTCAGAGTCTGAAGTGCCGCCTTCCGTGGAAGAAAATTTTGCGTGTTCCGACTAAGCCAGATTTTTTGCACGTGCCTGCGGACGCGGAACGAACATCATCGTAATCGCCGACAAAACGAGAAAAGCCGACATTGCCAGAAAACTGGCTTTCGAGCTGCCTGTGTATCCCTGCAAGAGTCCTACGAAGTAGGATCCACCGAATGCGCCGAGTGCGCCGCAGCTATTGATAAACGCTATCGACTGGCCTGCCACGTTTGTCGGAAGCAAATCAGAAATCAACGCGAAATAGGGACCATAGGGCGCATACATAGCGGCGCCGGCGACAATCAGAAACGCATAGGGAACCGCAAAGCCCCAATTCGCCGTCGCATATGAGAGGAGAAAGGCCACACCCGAGAGCATCAGGAACGGCCATATAAATTTGCGCCGCTGCAGGCTGCGATCCGCAATGTGAGAGATCAAGATCATCGCGATAGCGGCAGCGAGGTATGGCGCGGCGCTCAGGAGTCCCGTCAGGCCCATTCCTTCCGAGGAACCTCTGCGGATAATCGTCGGGAGCCAGAGAACAAAGCCGTACAAGCCCAGGCTCCAAAGGAAGTAGGTAATGCTCAGCATCACCACGGTCGGCGTGCGCAGAGCTTTCATGAAATTCGGAATCTGCGGAATGGCGGATTGTTCGCGGGCGAGTTCAGCTTCGAGCGCGTCACGATCGGCGGGCTTCAGCCATTTCGCGCGCGAAGGCCGGTCGTCCACCAGGGCGAGCCATCCGAACGCCCAGACGATCGAAGGGATCCCTTCAAGTACAAAGGCGTGTTGCCAGCCGACGGCGTTAATCAAATATCCGGTGATGGCGGACATCCAAAGCAGCGTGACCGGATTGCCGAGGATGCACAGAGCATTGGCGCGCGACCGCTCAGCCTTTGTGAACCAACTGGCGAGCAGGATGATCATCGTGGGAAGGATGATGCTTTCCGCGACACCCAAGAGGAGGCGGTCGACCATCAGGAGAGCGAAGTTGCGGATTACACCGGTGAGGCCCGCGAAGATGCCCCAGGCGATTAGAGACCAAAATATAAGGCGTTTCGAGCTAGTCCGCTGCGCGTATGCGGTGCCTGGAACTTGAAAAATGAAATAGCCGAGGAAAAACGCGCCGGCGAGCAGAGCCGAGCGAGCTTGCGTGATATGGAGGGTTTCGGCCAAGCCGGCCGCCGCGCCGAGCGCGTAATTCGCGCGTTCCAGATAGGCGATGCTGTACGTTACCAGGACGGCGGGGAGGATTTGTGTCCATCGCCGGCGAAGTCCTGCTCCGAACTTTTCCAAGTCAGCCTCGACGAAAACCGACGCAGTATTCACCATGCGGCGGAAATTGGGAAGCACGAAAAGCGTATTTTGGTCGAGACCTTGGCACGAAACAAAAGCGCCCGACTGAAAGGCGAGTCGGCCGCTACAAAATCCATCGGTCAGCCAGACGCGGGGTAATTTGACGGGGAGGTTGCTTCGTGTTCCGAGCAGAAATAAGTGCCAGCTTGAGCGTCAATGGAATTGACGCATACTGCGCCTTAAAACGGGCCTAAAAGAGCTTAAAGGGACAAGAATGGCGCGTTTGGAGGCGTAAATTTGTGAAACGGCGTTTGCGTTGGAGAGTAAGCAAGAATTTGCAGGGGCCGGACCGGACCCCGTCAGGCCGGCCGACTCAGAAGGCGCGGAAGCTGAAGGCTTTCCGCGTTTACCTCGACCTTCTGGAGACGGCGGAGGCGGTTCGGCGCGTCCTCGATGGGCAGATGGCGACCTTTGGGATGACGGTGGAGGAATTTCGTTTTCTCGAGATGCTTTATCGCGGCGGAAGCATGACCACGGACGAGGCGACGAAGCAGAGAATCTGCACAAGGCAGAACATCGCTCGGGTGGCGGGTGAGCTAGCCGAGCGAGGGCTGGTGAAGCGGGATGTGATTGAGCTCCCTCTCGCTGAGATAGACGAACGCAAGCTGGAAGTAAAGCGACGAGGACTGCCGAGATGCGGAAAGAAAGTGACCGAAATTCGATTGACTTCGGCAGGAGAAAATCTTATTGCGCAAGTATTACCGCGGCACATGAAGATGGTGCTCGCCGTGTTGCGAACGTTGAGCTGGCACGAGCAGCAGACGTTGAGCCGAATCTGCGGGAAATTGCGGGATTGGGACGCGTTCAAGCTGTTACAAGAGTTGGAGTGGGAGGATGTGGATTAAGGCGTGCGTGATTCAGCGAAATAGTAGGAGTTCGAGAGAGTCCGTTAGCCATTTCTCATATCGTAACGAGTTCCATCGACGTTCGACGACAAGCAAACGATAGTTATCCGGGCCGGTCAAGGACCAAAGAACATCGAGCGCCTGCTTGCTGAGGCCCTCGCGCAGGACGCCGGCCTTCGCCCAAGCCTCAACAACCGGGGCTTGTCCGCGCAGACGCCTCTGCTCGCCTTCCTTCCAGAGGTCCACCAGATCAGCTTCACTGCTACCAGCTCCGCGCGCTACGTCAATTAGGTCCGACGCTTGTTCGTAAAAGCGCCGAGTGAACGCGACAAAGAGGTGAAGTTGCCGCCGCGGGTCATTTGCCGCGGCGCGAAGAGCCCGCTTGAGGCCCTCGACATCGGCCTCCGCATCCACTGCGTCAAGCAGGGCGAAAAGGAGACGACGTTTCGATCCGTAGATAGAGTAGAACGTGGGCGCCGAAACGCCCGCATCCCGCGCAATCGTTTCAATCGAAGTTGCTCCGTACCCCTGCAGTGCAAACAACCGACGGGCGCTTGCGGCAATACGTAAGCGTGTCTGAGCGGCAGCGTTGCGCCGTCCGGATGAGTCGTAGTTGCGTTTTCTCGCTTCTCTCATGAAAATAATCATTATAGTATTACTATATTTAATTCAGGAGGATCAAA
>JBOGMU010000180.1:0-17312 GCA_050746865.1 Candidatus Acidiferrales bacterium | reverse complement strand
TCGAAGTCTTTCATGAAGCCGGTGAGGGCCTGGACGGCTTCGAGCGTGACGGCGTTGTAGATCGAAGCGCGCATGCCGCCTACAGACCTGTGGCCCTTGATGCCGATGAGCCCTGCCGCACCGGCGTCCTTCACGAATTTCTTTTCGACTTCTTCCTTGCCGCCGGCGACGCGAAACACAACGTTCATTTTTGAGCGCGAGGCTTTCTCGACCGGGCAACTGTAGAAGCCGGTGGCATCGATCGCGTCATAGAGAAGCTTGGCTTTCGCGTCATTCGTTTTTTCGACAGCCGTGACTCCTCCTTGCGCCTCGATCCAATCGAGCACCAAACCAAGAGCATAGATTCCAAGTGTGGGCGGCGTGTTATAAAGCGACTTCTCTTTAATGTACGTCTTGTATTGGAGAATTTGAGCGACCTTCTGGTCCGCGCGCTCGGCGAGATCGCTGCGGACAATTACGACCGCGAGGCCGGAAGGACCGAGGTTCTTCTGCGCGCCAGCGAAAATGAGTCCGAACTGGCGGACATCGATCGGGCGAGAAGCAATGTCGGAAGACATGTCCGCTACGAGCGGCACATCGCCGGTATCGGGCGGCTCGGGCCATTGCGTGCCTTCGATCGTGTTGTTGGTGCACATGTGTACGTACGAAGCGTCCGGCTTGAGCGAAATTTCTTCCGGCTTCGGCACGCGGACAAATTTGTCGGTCTCGGTTGAAGCGGCCACGCGATGCGTGGCGAGGCGCTTCAGTTCGCCGATGGCCTTCGTAGTCCATGCGCCGGTGTGGAGCACATCGACGGCGCGGCCGGGGAGATAAAGGTTCATGGGGACCATGGCGAACTGCATGCTGCCGCCGCCTTGAACGAAAAGGACGGCGTATTCGTCAGGGATGCGAAGGACGCGACGCAGCGCTTTCTCTGCGCCATCGTTGATGGCTTCGAACTCGGCCGAGCGGTGACTCATCTCCATCACGGACATGCCGGTGCCGCGATAATCGAGCATCTCGTCACGCATCTTTTCGAGCACGGAAAGAGGCATGGCCGCCGGTCCGGCGTTGAAATTAAAGGCACGTTTAGTGGCGGTTCCCGCTGCGGTGGATGAAGTCACGTCGGATGATTCCCTTCGATTTGGATTTATCGATACCGAACAGCTCTGAGGTGTCCGAGTACAAGCCAGAATAGCAAAAGCGGTTGCGAAGAGAAAGGCGGAGGTAGAGGAGGTAGAGGAGGTAAATGAGGTAGAGGAGAAAACCTGCGCAGCAACTTTCCGGATAACGAGAGACGCATGAAAAAGGCGAAGAGGGGTCCTTCGCTTCGCTCAGGATGACGGAATTTTGGGGTGAAAACGCGAATGTTGTGATAGGGCGACGCGTAGAAAAATATAAGAGAAATTCTTCGGGCCGCTTCGCGGCCCGGAGGAAGGCGGGTTTAACTTTGTTTGGGTTTTAGTTTCGATTCACTTTTTCTCTACTGGTGGCGGTTATTGTTGTCGCGCGTTGATGGTTTGTTTTCTTTGGGCGTGGACTGGTGCTGCTGCGGCGGATGTTGTTCGCGCGGTTGCGCTTGCGGACGAGACGGCTGCGACTGCGGCCGGTTCTGGTTGAGCGGAGGATGTATGTCGTAATTTTGATCGTTCGCGCGGACGGGTGGAGTGTAGCGATAGCGCTCCTGATTATTATTGGGCTGTGTTTGAGCGGCACCGTTGCCGCGTTCGTGTTGCGGCGTCGTTGGATTGTCGTGCGCCGCCGGCTGATTTGGATTACGGCCGTTATTGTTGCTGTTCACTCCGCCGCCGCGATTGCCATTGTTTGGCAAACTGAAAGGGCGGAAACCTCCGTTGCTGGGCGATTGATTGTCCGGCTGATTGTCGCCGCGATTATTAGGCGCACCTTGCCCGTTGTTCCCATTGTTATTTTGTCCGGAATTTGGCCCGCGATTGGGTGTGCCTTGCTCATCGAGCGTGCGCGGGCCTCTGTTTGTGACGGGCATCGCGTTATTGGTGGGCGGTGGCTGTACGTGCCCGTTCGGTGTTCCATTGTTCGGCGTATTGTTTGCGCCTGAGATCTGGCCACGATTGTTATCTTGCGGGCCGCGGTTAGCATTGGCGCCATTGTTGCCGCGATCGCCGAAATTGCGGAAGCCGTTGTTGCCTGACGCGTTGTTTTGAGGGCCGCGATTATTGCTTGCGGGCGCCTGATGAACTTCTCTTGGAGCGCGCGGCGTTAACCTTGCGACTACGGGGCGTTGCGAGAAAGGGACGCTGGGCCGCGTGGTGACTATCTTCGCGTTCGCTCCCACGTAGCTCGTGTGCGTTGGAGCGATGGCTGTACGGGAAACGACATGGACATTCTTGAATTGAGCGTCGTTGATATG
Organism: Candidatus Acidiferrales bacterium; assembly: GCA_050746865.1. GTDB lineage: Bacteria > Acidobacteriota > Terriglobia > Acidiferrales > UBA7541 > Palsa-295. Next base: position 14,944 of record JBOGMU010000180.1, on the reverse strand, counting down.
CACCACCTCGCGGTTGACAGGACGAGCGCCGACGAAGGTTTCGCGCGAGACGACCGTGACGGCGCGGTGATTGTCGGCGTATGTGTAATTCACACGTGTGTAGTCCCGATTGACGATGACGTTGTTGTAGACGTTTGTCACTTGCGTGACATTCACGACACGCGTATTCGTGACGTTGACATATTGTACGTAGCGCGGGCTGCAGCGATACGTCGGGACAAAAACATCGCGCGGGCCGAGAGGAAACCATGCGACACCGGTGAAGCTTCCCCCGAAAGAAACCGAGAGACCGAATCCGGGACCGCCAACAAATGCGACAAGGGCGGGTGCATATACCGGGCGAACGACTCTTGGGCCGGGGACCCATCCCCAGCGAGCGCCGACCAGAACCCAGCGGCCATAGTGGAAGGGTGCGAAACCCCACGGTTCGTCGTCAACCCAAGTCCATCCCCACGGCGCGATGTAGACCCAGTGGCCGACGTGATAGGGAACCCAATCGGCGTCGACGCCGCGCGGGTACCAGACCGGGCCATAATCGGGCTGTTCGCTCCATTCGCCGTACTCATCAAGATCGTAGTAGCCATCGACATCCCGTGAAACGTATTGCGCCGAGGCAGAATTATTTTCGCGCTGGTCGCGCGTTTGGCACCAAGCTTCGAAATCATCGAAATCAGGCGCGGACTGAGCGTCATACGAAAGCTGGTCGGTGCCATTGAACGTATATTCCTGATCCGCATTCAAATCCCAGGAGTCCCCACCGCCAGTGACTTGACCCGCGCCTTCGCGGACGACGATCGTGGTGGAATTGCCATTGGGATCGGTGGAGACGACGTATTCGCCTTCGCGGGCAAGCGTGAAAGCGAGATTCGGCGTGTCGATTTCCCACGCATCGCCGGGATTGAGCTGACGGAGATGGATTTCGATCTTGCCTTGCGGGAGCTGGAGTTGCACGGTGCGATCGTCAAGATTAAGAAACGAGAGGCCTGTTTCGCTCGAGAGGCGGATCGCATTGCTATCGATGTGGACTTCGCCGCGCGAGTCTTTGTCGGCCCAGAGATTGTCGTTGGTTGTCAGCGGGCGATTGGTATCGGCGGCAACCCAGTCAGTGTCGCCCTGGACCTGATAAGAGACTGAGCCTTCCATGTAGTTGAGGCGCGCGACTCGACCGGGAGGGTCTTCATCTTGAGATTGTGCGAAGGCTGGAAGGGCAGCGAACAGACCGACAAGCAAAAGCAGAGACGTCGCCGAGCGAAGGGCCTTTCTCATGGTCGTGACTCCTTTGCGGTGCCGATACTCATCTTGCTGAGAAATCGTTTGCCAAGATAGCGAAGCCGCAAACCGTGAAGCCAAGCGGTAAACCCCTGAAACCTCGTTGCTGCTCTATTCGATGCGTCTCGTTTGTGCAGGACACTTGCGCACTCCAAGCGCGGCATCAGTTTTGGTGATGCTCCGCGGCCCCGAGCATCGATCGAGGCCGCGGTTATGAGAGTTATAACGCGCTATGAGTCAGAAGGAAACTCAACGGCGTCCGCCGTGACCACCGCCACCGCCGCTGCGGCTGCCGCCACCGCCCCCACCGCCGCTGCGACTGCCACCACCGCCTCCTCCGTGATAGCCGCCACCACCGCCACCACCCCCGCGAGGAGCCGAGAAGCCGCCGCCACCTCCACGAGGCGCTGAGTAGTTCCCTCGAGGAGCTGGCGCTGAATACCCGCCGCGCGGGGCGGAGTAGTTGCGAGCTGGAGCAGAGTAATTGCCGCCGCCGCGCGGTCCGCTGTTTCTGTAATTCGAGTCCCCACGAGGCGTCACGACTGGCTGCCTCATATTCAAAGTGGGACGCGAGTAGGAATTGCCGCCCCGGGATTCTTGGGACGGATAGTTTCGGGGCGATTCGCTATTGGCATTGGGCCGAGAGAAATTGCGGTTGTTCTGAGCTTGCGTGGGCGGGTTGAAGTTGCGCCAGCCGCCGTTGTTCGCTCCTCCTCGGTTTTCCGAGCCCCGGTTCACTGCTGGGCTGTTGGCGCCTCGATTTCCGCCGACGCTCTGCGGATTCGAGCCCCGGTTAGCGTCCGGCCGATTGTTTTGCACGGCGCCGCGGTTGTCGACCGAGCCACGATTGCCGTTGAATGTTCGCCAGTTGCCATTTTGTCCGCCGCTCGTGTTCGCCGCTGGGCTGCGTCCTTGTATGGCGCTGCGGTTATCGGTGCCGCGATTACCGCGATTACCCGCCGCTTGGGCACCACCACTCCGGTTTGCGGAGGGAGGACTGAACGTGCGCCAGCCCGGACGATTGCTTTGCACGGCAGAATTGGAGCGTACGCTATTGTTGCGACCCGCGAGAGATGAATTTGCGCGCGCTGCGTTGCCACGATTGGCGCTGTAGAACCGCTGCGAGCTCGGCGGCGCATTGCGGAACGCTGCATTGTTCGCAGGGCGGCCGGTGGAGCTATAGCTTCCACGCGAGGGGCGAATCGGCATTCTGCCGGTGATCGCACTGGACGAACGGAAAGCCGCTTGGGTGATATGGGCCTGATTCCTCGGCACGCGGCCATGACCAAATTCGTCGCCGCGCATCGAGCTGATGCCGCCGCGGACGCGGTCATTTATGAGCGCGTCGTGGAAGTTGGAAAACTGCCGTCCGCGATTGCCGTGGAGCGGTCCAAAGCCTTCATGGAAGCGGTCGTAGTCACGGAAGCCGATGGCGCGGTAACTGCCGCCCCAGCGTCCGTACCACGGGTGATACCAATCGCAGGGGCCGATCGGAAGCCAGCCGACGTTACCCCAGCCGAAGCCGACACCGAAGCCGCCACCACCCCATCCGAAGAACGAGACGTAAGCAGGAGCCCAGATCGGGTCATAGCCGACGGATACACGTCCCGGCCACCAGCCCCAGCGGCCGCCGTAAACGAACCAGCGGCCATAGTGGTAAGGCGCCCAGCCCCACGGCTCATAGGAAACCCACGTCCAGCCGTAAAAGGGCTCGTAGACCCAGGTTCCGTCGCGATACGGCGTCCAATCGGAGCCGTAGTTCGGGAACCAGACGTTGCCGTAATCGGGGACTTCGCTCCATTCACCGTAAGTGTCGAGATCTTCGGAGCCGGTGTAATAGCGATTCGTGTTGCTAAAGCTCTTCGCAGTCTCGACGCGGTGGTCGCGATCGGCGTTCCACGAGTCCCAGTCGTCGCGGCCTGGCGCTGCGTCAACGCGATACTGCGGATCGTCGGTGCCCGCGATAGTGATCATCTGGCCGGCGTCAACGTGGGTGCTGCCCTGCGGCGTGGAAATATCGGCTGCGCCGCTGCGGACGATGATTTTGGTTTCGGCGTCCGAATTGACGAGGATGCGATAGTCGCCTTGGCCGTCCGGATGGACAGCGGCGTTAGGCGTATCGATTTCAACCTGCGCCTGGCTGCCGGGCAGCACGGAATACGTGGCCAAGCCTTGACCGAGTTGGACTTGAATATTCTGGCGATCGAGGGTGGCGATTTTGGCTGTGGCGTCACTTGAGAGGCGGATTTGGTCGCCATAATCGAGTTCGATTTCGGCTCTGCCGCCATTTGCGGTGGAAACGCGATCGCCCGGTTCGAGCGGAGTGTTCGGCGTGAGCGGAACGAGTTCACCATTGTCGCCGCGCTGGGACGAAACGTCGCCGTGAACGTAGCTGGCGCGCGCTACGCCGGGCGCTGCGCTATCAGACTGTTGGTTTTGGGACTGGTCTTGTGCCGCCTGATCTTGCGGAGGAGGCGGCGCCTGGTCCGTTTGGTCCTGCATGGGAGGCGCTTCGCTCTGGTCTGGCGGGGGAGGGGGGCCCGCCTGAGGCTCGGAGTATTGTCCATATTCGCCCTGAGCCAGTAATGAAGACGCCGCGGGACTGAACCCCGCGGATATGACAAGCGCTGCTATGATTGTTATGAGCTTTTTCATGGGCCCTCCCGGCTACCACAGCCCAGGGATGCGTAAATCCGATATCCATATTGCAGGGGCCGTGCCAAACTCATCGGCCTTGTGTCTCCATGTAAGTTATCTAATATCAGATGTTTAGGTGCTCTAAGGCGCTCGCCACCAAACGGATTCGTCGTGAATCCGGTGAATTTCAAGCGCAGGTGGTGGTTTTCAGCCAGCCGAGCCTCAATTTGGCCGGTTTTTCCACAGACTTTACCCGCGCTAGACTAGACTTTGTTCCCGAGATGACGCCATTATCTGCCTCCCGAAGGGCAGCCCAGCCGTGATCAATTCGAACTTGGAGGTTGCGATGACTCAAGAAGCGACGACTCCCCAATACAGTGCTGTGCTCTGCCACCACTGCCCTCAGCCGATCCGAATTCCGCCGATTGTGATACGTATGGAGAGCTTGTCGAACGCGAACGAACTGGGCGTTGAGTCCGACCGTGTATTTACGCTACGGTGCCGCTCCTGCGAATGCGAGCATCCGTACCGGTCCAGCCAGATTGTTCAAGTGGAAGGGGAACCGAAAGGGCGGCGGGCTTTGGCGCGCGCCATCTGTAGGCGCGGCACGCTTTCGCGCGCCGCGAACGCGTGAAACAGGCTGCGTCGTAAAAGCACTTGCGCTCTAAACCTCTTGCGCTTGCGCGTGCCAGATTGGTGCGCGTCTTCTAGTACTTCTTCGTGAATCCGTTGCGCTGGTTTGTGACCTCGAAATGACCGTCGGAGTGTGCCGTCACTTTGATCCAGAAGGCTGAATCTGGGGACGCGCTGGGATTCGCGATCAGGTCTGCGGCGGAATTGTGGCCCTTGCCACCGGCTTCTGAGAGGTGCAACTGCCACAAATCCGCAAGACCGGGGAAGTTGTGGATCGTCGTCCAGGCCTCGATTGTGCCGCCTTTTGTTGCGCCGTTGTCCATGATGGCGACGCGGGGATGGAGCGCGTGAAGCAGCGCAGGCGAATTGCTGATTGCGAGGCCGTGGTGACTGACGACAAAGAGATTCACCGTGCCGACTTTATTTATCGGGCAGACGAGCTCGCCTTCTTTGTTCCAGGTGAGATCGCCGAGATCGGCGATGCGCATTTTGCCGAATTGGATGATGCTGCCGTTAGATTGAGCGTTTTCGGATTTATCGACTTCCTGAGGCTTGAAATCCGCGCATGACGGGTTCGGCTGGCCGCCGCCGGGCAGCGCGTGGTCGATTATTTTTCCTGCGGCGGTGACGATGGTCCAATCGAGACCCTTTACAGGCAGCTTAAACCCCGGCGCGACGACGGTGTGATGCGCGCCTTTGGCAACTTTCTCGTAATCGTCCCAAACCTTTTGGCCATTTTCTGGATCATGTTCGACAGTTTCGCCATGATCATAGAAATTGCGGATCGGGATTTTCGCGGCGAGCGCCGGGACGCCTCCGACATGATCCGCATGAAAGTGCGTGATCAAAAGATGATCGATCTGCTTCAAGCCAGCATCTTTCGCAGCGGCTACGATGCGCGTGGCATCACGATCGCCGGGCGAGCCAGTGTCCACGAGAACGCTTTCACCAGAAGGAGAAACGAAAAGCGTGGATTGGCCGCCCTCCACATCAATGAAATAAATCACCAGGTTTTTTGATTGCGCGAAGAGCGTGACGGAAAGCATCGCGGCGAGAGCGAATGCCGCGGCGCTTAAAATAGTCTTGGTAGACACTGTTCGGTTCTCTCCTCGAAAGTGCAGCCGACATGGTAACGCTGCGCGGGCGCGGATTTCAAAGGCGAAGAGAGTGGAGGAAGGAGCGGTTAGGAAATTTGCAGCGATTTTCTCTTAAGGTCGCTCTGAGATAGAACACGAAGAGAGGTCCTTCGGGCCGCTCCGCGTCCTTCAGAATGACGAGATTTTCGTTTTATTTCGATTTCCGAAGAGGAGAGCGGAAAGAACCCTTTGTTACTCCTGCGGGTCCGGGACGCCCATTTTGGAGAGGCGATAGCGGAGGGCGTTGCGCGAGAGACCCAGAGCGCGCGCGGCTTGGCTTTTATTGCCGCCGGCTTTGCGCAGGGCTTCGCGAATCATTTCCTCTTCCCATTGTTCAAGCGTAGAGCCCTCGGGCAAAGTGGCAGCGCCATCTGTTGGCGTGCGTTGACGCGGCTTATCGAGATGAATGTCTTCTGCATCCAAGGTGGTTCCCGCAGACAGAGTGACGGCACGTTCGATCACGTTTTGTAGTTCGCGAACGTTGCCGGGCCAATAGTGGTCAATCAGGATTTTCATCGCGCCCGGCGTGATGCCGGTGAGACTTTTCCCCGATTCGCGCGAGAACTTTTCCAGGAAAAAAGTGGCAAGCGCCGGAATGTCGTCTTTGTGCTCGCGCAGCGGCGGAATGTCAATGGCGACGACGTTGAGGCGATAGTAGAGGTCCTCGCGAAAAGTTCCTTCTTCGAGGGCGGCGCGAAGGTCGCGGTTCGTGGCGGCGATGAGCCGGACGTCAACTTTGTGTGTTTTTGTGCCGCCGAGCCGCTCGAATTCGCGTTCTTGGAGCACGCGCAGCAGTTTCACTTGGATCGCGGGCGGCACGTCACCGATTTCGTCGAGGAAAAGCGTGCCTTTATCCGCCAGTTCGAATTTGCCGGGCTTGCTGCCGACAGCGCCGGAGAACGCACCTTTTTCGTAGCCGAAGAGCTCGCTCTCAAGCAGGGTTTCGGGAATCGCCGTGCTATTGATTTTGACGAATGGCCCGGAGGCTCGCTGAGAGTGCTCATGAATCGCTCGGGCAACCAAGTCCTTTCCGACGCCGCTTTCTCCTCCGATCAACACGGTTGAATTTGAGGGCGCAACGCGTTCCACGAGACTGAGGACGGCCTGCATTTGCTCGCTACGCGCGACGAAATTTGTGTATTCGTAGCGGTGACCCAGGGCTTCCCGGAGGCTCCGGTTTTCGTCACGGAGCTGCCGAGACGCGAGTTCCTTGCGGATCACGATCATAAGTTCAGCCAGCGAGAATGGTTTGAGAACGTAATCGCTGGCTCCCGCCTTCATGGCGTCCACAGCTGATTCGACGGATCCGTAGGCCGTCATCATGATCATGGGGAGATTCGCGTCGATCTTTTTTGCTGCATGAAGAAATTCCAGTCCATTGATTCCGGGGAGCTTGAAATCGGTGAGAACGAGATCGAACGAGTCTTTCTGCAGCATTTCCAGTGCCGATTCGGCGTCAGGCGCCGAACGTGCGATGAAGTCGTCTTCGGCAAGCTGCAACTCGATCAGCCTGCGCAGCTTGGCTTCATCTTCGACAATGAGGATCGATGGCTTTTCGCGGCTCACGTTTTCGCAGGTTCCTGTTTTGGCGGCTCGGACGGCAAAAAGACGCGAAAGCGCGCCCCTTTAGTGGAATCGGAGTCGAGCCGAATCCATCCGCGGTGCTCCTCTACGATTTTGGCAACAATCGAGAGGCCCAGTCCAACGCCCTCTTTTTTCGATGTGATGAAAGGATTAAAAATTTGCTCGCGCATTTCAGGAGCAACGCCGGGGCCTGTGTCTTCGACGGTGACGACGACGCCCGACGAGCCATTGGATGATTCCCGTTCGGCTGCGAGTCGCAGAATTCCGCTGCCGTTCATCGCCTGGTAAGCATTGGCTATAAGGTTGGAAAAGACGCTCTCACAGAAGCGCTCGTCGATGAGTATGGCTGGAAGGTTCGGTTCATATTGGCGTTGTACGGTGACGTGAGCCTCCGGCATTTGCGCATCGACCGAGTCGGCGGCATGGTCGATGATTTGGGTGACCTGTTGCGGATGCAAATCGAGGTGCAGGGGACGGGCAAAATCAAGAAAGCGCGCAACGAGATCGTTCAGACGATTGACTTCGCTGGAAATGTATCCGGCGAGCTCGGCGGTGAGCGGCTGCGACCGGTGCAACTTTTGAGCGAGCATCTCGGCTGAACCTTTTATGACGCCGAGAGGATTGCGAATTTCGTGCGCGAGGCCAGCAGATAGCTGTCCGAGAGCCGCAAGGCGTTCGGAGCGGCGCGCCTCGGCTTCGGCTCGACGGAGTTGGCGATTAGTATTTTCGAGCGCGTCAGAGAGGGTACGTTGGGCTTCCGCCTGGCGGCGATTTTCGACGGCAAAGCGGTTGACCAGCATGGCGGCCAGAAAAAAGAAGAGCATGCGCGTCGCAAGGAGATAGTAGCTCTCCGCTGTGATTTCGTATTCGGCTCGCGCTGGAATTAAAAACGCCGCGTACGAGGCGCTCGCCAGAGCCGTCCAGAGCAACGTGGTAATCGGACCGAAATACATCGCGGCAGTGACAACCGGAAGAAAATATATAGGCCAATAGCTGCTATTGATGGCCGCATCGTTTGGGTGAGCGGTATGAGCCAGCAATAAGCAAGAGAGAGCGATCTTAACGAGAACACTGCAAGCGCATCCCCATCGCGGAAGCCACGAAATCAGGCGTCCCTCAAAAACCTGGAAGGCGCCGAGTGCCAAGAGAATCAGCTGCTTGTGAATTTCTTTAATTGGAGGCAAAAACACGAGCGCGACAATAAAGATCACCCAAACGGCGTCGATCCAGCTGAAGGAAGGTTGTTTGTTGTCGCACGTCGTCATGAAAGGCTTCAGATAGTCCTTGAATCAACTTGAATCTAACACACACGCAGTATTTCGAGGCTTTCGCCAATGTAAATGGCCGCTCGTGGGAACTATTTGCCAGCGAGCACGGATTCGGCCTGCTCGATTAGAAGCGAAAGTTCTTCTGAGCGGGAAGCTTTTCTGCGGGCCAAGGCGCGGCCGATAAGGAGCACGGATGGCGATTCGAGGTGTGTGCCTGAGGCGATTTCCGCAAGCGTCGTGTGGCGATGGCGCTGGCGGCGGGTAGTGGCATTGGAAACGATGATGGCCGGCGTTTCTTCGGCAAGCCCGGCTGCGAGGAGTTCGTCGCGCAGATTCGTCACGCCGTGGCCCGGCATGTAGATGATCAGCGTGGTGTCACCGCGCGTGAGGCCGGACCAGTCTTGTTTGGACAGCGCCGCCGCATCCTTCGGATTTTCGGACGCGTGATGTGCGCTGGCGATGAGCAGGCGCGAGGCCGTGCGGCGATCCGTGAGCGACATGCCGAGGGCAGCGGCGGCGGCGATGCCGGCCGTTATGCCAGGAACGATTTCGAAGGCGACACGCGCCTCGGAGAGAGCGTCGAGTTCTTCGCCGAGACGGCCGAAAATTGCCGGGTCGCCCGATTTGAGACGCACGACGTCTGTGCCTTCCCGGGCAGCGCGGATCATTTGCGCATTGATTTCGGCTTGCGTGATGCGCTTGGCGCCGCAGCGCTTACCGACATTGACGACTCTAGCGTTGGGCGCGGCGAGCGCGAGAATTTCCGCAGCAACGAGATCATCATGCAAAATGAGGTGCGCTTCGCGTACAAGGCGGTGCGCTTTCAAAGTCAGAAGCTCAGGATCGCCCGGCCCAGTGCCGACGAGGAAGACTTTGCCCTGTTTTGGCTTTGGCATACGCTAGCTCAATTTTCGCATTCGGGACCTAAAATAAGAAGAGGCACGGCGGCTGGTGCTCGGCAGCAGACGGCTTTGCGTTTGGCGCCCGCATATATGAGAATTGCGCTGGATTTCGGTCTGGAGCATGCGACGAGCATTGCAGGATGGTTTCCATGAGACAAGAGCACATCCAGCGACACAAAGACGGCAGCGTTTGGGCCAAAGGCACAGTCGTGGATGGAACTCCTGACGGTTATTGGGAGTGGTTCCGAAAAGACGGCACCAAAATGCGGTCCGGCCATTTTCAGATGGGCAAACAGGTAGGCGAATGGACGACGTATGACGGCAAGGGGAAAGTCTACAAAGTGACTTCGTTCAAGAAGAAACGGAACCGTTCATAGCGAGTGACGATGGCTGCCCATTACCTTGAATTTCGGGGAGTTTCGAAAGCGTTCGGCGACCATGAGGTGCTGAAGGATGTGAGCTTCTTCGTGGATCCCGGCGAGACCGCGGTGATCATGGGTCGCAGCGGCGTGGGGAAGTCTGTCTCGCTGAAGCTGCTGCTGGGATTCCTCGAACCCGACGCGGGGCGAATCATCGTGGCAGGGCAGGACGTGACGGGTTGGACCGAGAAGCAGTTTTCGGAGATCCGGCGGTGCGTGACAATGGTGTTTCAGGCGGGAGCGCTGTTTGATTCGCTGACCGTCGCGGAGAATGTGGCTTTTCCGCTGGTGAGCCAGGGCGGCGCCGTCGACGAGGAAAGAGTGGACAAGCGCGTGAACGAATTGCTCGAAATGCTGGAGGTATCGCAGTTCGCGGACCGGCTGCCGGCGGATTTGAGCACCGGCACGAAGCGATCTGTGGCGATCGCGCGCGCCTTGGCGGATGAGCCGGATGCGATTCTTTACGATGAGCCGACGACGATGGTCGATCCGCTGATGGCGGCGCACATGAGCGACCTGATTGCGCGGCTCAAGCAAAAATTTCACAAGACCGCGATCGTGGTGACGCATGACACGCATCTGGCGAAGAAGTTGGCGGATCGTGTGATTTTCCTGAACGACGCGCGTGTGGCGTTCTTTGGAACGTGGGCCGAGCTCGAAGCCTCGAAAGATCCATTTCTGCGCAACTTCCTTGCAGAAGACGCGATGATCCCCGCATTGGACGCGACGCCGTGACCCAGCCCGCCGCCAGCGACGCGAAAAAACAGCTTCGCCGGGTAATGGGATTCTGGGACGTCTTGCTGTTTAACATCGCCGCAGTGCTTGGGCCGCGCTGGATTGCCGCGGCGGCGCACAACGGAACTTCGTCGATCAGTTTGTGGATATTGGCTGCGCTGCTGTTTTTTGTGCCGACGGCGTTCGTTGTGTTGGAGCTATCGACGCGTTTCCCGCATGAAGGCGGACTGTATGCGTGGTCGAAGGAAGCGTTTGGCGAATTTCACGGATTCGTCGCGGGTTGGACGTATTGGGTCTACACGTTTTTCTATTTTCCAGGATTGCTGATGGCGAGCGCCGCAATGGCCGCCTATATTGGCGGCGGGGCCGGCGCGCACCTGGCGAACGACCGGACATTTCTGATCGCCGGCGCGCTCGCTCTGCTATTCGTCGCCGTCGTGCTGAATATTGTGGGCCTCGATATCGGGAAGTGGCTGCAAAACGCGGGCGGCATCGGGACATACATTCCACTCGTGATGCTGATCGGGCTAGGAGCCTACATGTGGCATGCGCGCGGGTCGGCGACGCATTTCACGCTGCACAACATGATGCCGGTGTGGGACTGGAATACCGTGAATTTCTGGCCTCAGATTGCATTTGCGTTTACGGGCATGGAGCTTGTGGCGACGATGGCGGAGGAGATTCACGAACCACGGCGGACGTTTCCGCGCGCAATTTTTGGGTCGGGGCTTTCGATTGCGATTCTTTATATTGCAGGAACCGTGGCAATTCTGGCGATGCAGAGCGCGTCGGTGGTTGATCCCAAAAGTGGGGCATTCGGCGCGATCGAGGCCGGGTCGGCGATCCTGGGCATCGGATTTTTCGGAGTGATCGCCGCGGCGTTAGCAACGGTGGGGAACGCGGGTGGCGTTGGCACTACCGTCGCAGGGATCTCGCGCGTCCCTTTTGTGGCGGGCATCGATCGATACATGCCGGCGGCCTTTGGGAAAATTCATCCGAAGTGGCGGACGCCGTGGGTCTCGATTCTGGTGCAGGCGGGAATTTCGTGCGTGATTTTGCTCGTCATCCAGTTGAATGAGTCCGCGAACAGCGCTTACCAGATATTGGTGGATGCGGGCACTATTCTGAATTTTATTCCATTTCTTTACATGTACGCGGCGGCGATGAAGCTGGCGGGACGGCCCGATCGTCGCGAGAATAAGAGTGCCGTTCTGATTCCGGGCGGGCGGTTCGGCGTTTGGCTCGCGGGATCGCTGGGATTTCTCGTCGTGCTCATGGGAATTGTTCTGTCTGTGATTCCGCCGGGCGAGGCCGCGAATAAATGGCTCTTCGAGGGAAAATTACTCGGCGGAACGGGATTATTTGTGTTAATCGGGCTGGTGTTGTATTGGCGAGGGAGCCGGCAAAAGATGGCGAAGCTGTAATGTGCGCGGGGAACTTTGAACTCAGAAGCCCTGTTCGGCGAGCTCCTTTATGGATAGACGAGTTGCTGAATTGGCTTTCACCGGCGTCAGCAGGCTCTCGACATATTTGGCCAGAATATCCACTTCCAAATTGACCGGGTCTCCGGCGCTAAGGGCGTGAACATTCGTATGCTGATACGTGAACGGAATGATTGCGATGCTTGCAATACCATCATGCCAGCGTGCGACCGTGAGACTGATACCCTCGATGGAGATTGAGCCTTTCTCGGCGACATAGCGGCGCAGATTCTCTGGCACTTCGATCGAAAGCCACCAATTCTCGCCTTCAGGCATAAGCGATGTCACGCGGCCCACTCCATCGACGTGACCTTGCACGAAATGTCCGCCTAGTCGCGCGCCGGCAGTTAGCGGACGCTCGAGATTTACGGGATCGCCCGTCTTTTTTTCGCCGAGGGACGTTCGACGAAGCGTTTCGCCGGAAAGATCGGCGGAGAAATGCTTTTTATCGTGTTCCACGACGGTGAGGCAGCAACCGTTAACGGCGATGCTGTCACCCTGCTTTATTTCGGCGGCGATTTGGGGCGCGCCAGTTAAGTCAACGGCTAGCCTGCCTCCGTCGCTGGTCGCGGCGAGGGAGACTACTTTGCCTAGGTGCTCGATAATTCCTGTAAACATGAGATTCCTTCGCTTTAAATCGGCCACTTCGGCTTGCGTGCACGGCCTGGAGTGGTTGTGCCACCTATGTATAAGGCGAGCCGATCGGCGGCTTGCGCCGGCGGCGGTCGGTTTCACGCTTGCGGCGCGAGGCGTATACGTCGCGAAAATAGCCCTCCACCAGAATGTCGGGCGGGTACGACTCGACCGTCATGTTCGCGAGCTCCGGAAGGTGAGTCAGTTTCTTGGCCGTCGTGCGAGCCATAGGCACGCCGTCGGCGCCGAGAAACTTTGGCGCGAAGAAGAGCGCGACTTTGTCGACCAAGCCAGCCGCGAGAAAAGCACCATTCACTTCGGCTCCCGCTTCGATCATTAAGTTGATGATTTGGCGCGGGCCGAGGTCGCGCACTACGGCTTGCAGATCGACGCGATCGCTGCTGGCCGGCAGTTGGATCACTTCGACGCCCACAGTGGCGAGAGCGCGGGCCCGCGGCGAATCGACCGGCTGCGTCGTATAGACAAGAATATCGCCTTTGCCCGAGAGAACGAGATGCGATTTCAGCGGCAGGCGCAGCTTTGAATCGACGACGACGCGCAGGAGCTTGCGGCGGCGCGGGTCCCCGCTACGATCGGTCATTTGCGGGTTGTCGGCAAGAATCGTGCCGATGCCGGTGAGAAGCGCGTCTGCGCGATGCCGCATCCGCATGGAAGCCGAGCGTGAGGCGTCGCCCGTGATGGGTGTCGTTTCGCTCGCGTGAACGGCAATCTGGCCATCCAGAGTCGTCGCCACCTTCATTGTGATGAACGGGAGGCCAGTAGTGATCCACTTCGCGAAATCCTCGTTCAGTTTTTTGGCTTCGGCTTCGAAAAGGCCCAGCGAAACGCCGATGCCGGCGCGATCGAGCGCTGCATAGCCCCGCCCGCAGACGGCGGGATTTGGGTCGTCCATCGCGCCGAACACGTGCCTGATTTTTGCGGATATGAGCGCGCTGGTGCATGGTCCGGTACGGCCGGTGGTGCAGCAGGGCTCGAAGTTTATGTAGAGTGTGCCGCCCCAGGCTTTCTCGCCGGCTTGGCGAAGCGCGATAACTTCGGCGTGATCGCGCTCGTCATATTTGTGAAATCCTTCGCCGACGACGACGCCATGCTTCGCGATCACTGCGCCAACCATTGGATTGGGGTGTGCCAGAGCGGTGCCGCGCCGCGCCAGCTCCAACGCGCGGGCCATATGTTGTCTGTCTAGTTCGGTAAATTTTGTGGTTACGCTAATCGAAGAGCGAGTCGACATAAGTTTGTGCGTCGAAGGGCACGAGGTCGTCGATCTGCTCACCGGTTCCGACGTAGCGAATCGGCAGATTGAGTTCGCGCGCTATCGCGACAACAATACCGCCCTTGGCTGTGCCGTCAAGCTTAGTCAGAACAATTCCCGTTACGCCGGCGGTGCTCCAGAATTCGCGCGCCTGATTTAAGCCGTTCTGGCCGGTTGTCGCATCGAGAACGAGCAAAACGTCGTGCGGTGCGCCCGGCACCACTTTCGCTGCGGTGCGCTTCATTTTGTCGAGCTCGGCCATCAGATTGGACTTCGTGTGCAGGCGGCCCGCGGTGTCCACGATTACGAGATCGACGCCGCGAGCACGCGCGGCGGCCAGCGCGTCAAAAATCACAGCGGAGGGATCGGCGCCGGATCTTTGCTTGATGACTTCCACTTCCGCGCGGTGTCCCCAGATTTCGAGCTGCTCGATGGCAGCGGCGCGAAATGTATCTGCTGCGCAGAGCATCACGCTAGCGCCCTCTTTCTTCAGGCGATTGGCGAGCTTGCCAATTGTGGTGGTTTTGCCTGTGCCGTTGACGCCCACGACGAAGACGACGCGAGGCGCCGGAGCCGTCGCGCCTGTGCCGTTGCCATTGTGCGCGGCTGCCGGCGCCACGAGAATCGCGCGGATCTGGTCCTTCAGCGCCGTTTTTAGCGCGGCGGAGCCTTCGAGCTTGTGCTCATTCACTTGCTCGCGCATGGCGGCGATCACTTCGCGAGTGGTACGCGTGCCGATATCCGCGCCCAAAAGCGCGGTTTCAAGCTGCTTGAGCAGCGCCGGATCGACGGGCCGGTCGCCCGTGAGCAATTGCTCGACGCGTGCGGAAAGCTCGGTGCGAGTTTTCGTGACGGATTGCTTCAGGCGTTCGAGAAGCGTCGGCTCTCTTTTTTCATTTCCGAATAGCGTAATCATGGGGCTGAAACCGCGCTACCACATGCGGGAGCACTCATTCTAGCAGAGTGATAGCTAA
>JBOGMU010000179.1:0-20109 GCA_050746865.1 Candidatus Acidiferrales bacterium | reverse complement strand
CCGCTACACCCTTACTATATGAGAATCCGAAGGAAATCAATGAGTTGTATCCGCTAGGGTGTGCTCGGGAGAATAAGGGCGAAACAAAAGCGAGACGTTGCAAAGGCTCATGCAATCGTATGCTGCGCGAGCGGTGCGGTTGATTCGACACACTTGCTGCGTCGCATAAAAATCGCGCCGACGAAGATTGCGAGGCTTAGCGGAAGAAAGAGAACGGCGTCGCGGATCAAGTCCCAGAGGCCGATAGGCGCGCCGCCTTGGCCGAAGCAACCGCAATTGATCGCGAGGCCGCGATGCCACGCGGAAAACATCGCGTAAATGAAAACGCAGATGGCCAAGCTGGAGAGCAATGACGAGGCACGCAGGGCGAAACCGCTGAGGAGCCAAACGGCGAGCACAATCTCAAAGAATGGCAGGAAATGCGCGAGGGGGCTCACCGCCCACGCCGGAAGAATTTGAAACGAGTCGACGCCCATAGCGAACATCGCCAGGGAAGTCTTTACGGAAGCGACGGTCCAAGGCATTCCAGTGAGCGGCTTGAGCTTGCCGATTGCGGCGGCGAGAAAAATGACCGCCAAAGTGATGCGGCCAATAATCAGCAGGATTCGTCCGGTCTTTTGGCGCGATGTCTGTTCGCTCATGAAATTACTGGCTCAAGATTGAATCGAGAAACTGTCTAAAAATGGGCCACGAAACGTAGCTGGAGCCCTGGGCTATTTTTTGGCCATTGTGATAGATGATGTAGGTGGGAGTCGCGTTGACGTTTGCTTTGTAGCCCACATCAATGTCTTTTGCAATGTAGGGATCGACGGGGCACGAGTGGCCGCTTTTGGCGAGCGGATCGACGTTGGACATCGTCACTTGCGGCGCCGGCGTGGTGCAATCTTTCATGATTGCCGCTACCTTCTCAAAGTCTGAGTGCGGCATCGCCTGCGCAAGGAAGGCCGCAATGTTGCCGTTTGCAGCCCACTTATCCTGATTATCGTAGAGGGCGCCTTCGGCCGAGCCAAATTCGCCGACGGTTGCCGCGGCATCTGCCCAGCGGGCTGCCTGACCAGAATAGGGGTGCATGGAGAGTGGGTAATCGTGATGGATAATATAGACTTTCCCCGCTGCGACGTAGTCATTGATAAGCGAGCGCAAGGTGTTTTCGTAAAAGCTGCGGCAGATGGGGCATTCGTAGTCGGTGAAAAGTTCGAGCGTGATTGGCGCGCCCTTTGTGCCGTAGGTTTTTACGGGTTCGGAGAGAGATACGGTCGCTTTGGTCGGAGGCGCTTTGTGCGCGACGTGAGCCGTTTGCGGAGCCGCGTGTAACGCAGCTACAGCGAAAATCGCCAATGTAGCGGCTCCGCAAAACACTTTCATCGCTGCGCGGCGCCAGAACTCGGCAGCGGATCCTCTATAAAAATCCGATTCAATATTCAAATCGTCCCCCATCGCCTAGTTTTGCAGGTGTACGTTGCGATGGCAAAAAGAATAACGCCTTACTGGCTCAGCAGCGAATCGAAAAATTGCTTCAAAATCGGCCATGTAACAATATTCGAACTAGTTGCGATCTTTTTGCCTTTGTAAATGATGATGTAAGTCGGCGTGTAGTTCACAGGAACGCCGAAGCCCATCTTAATATCGGGCGCGATATACGAATCAACCGGGCATCCGTGCCCGCTTTTCGCGAGCGGATCGGCGTCGGGCGTGGTGGCCTGCGGAGCGGGAGTTGTGCAGTCTTTCATGATGGCCTGCACACGATCGAAGTCGGCCTTGGGCATGGATTCGGACACCCATTTTGAGATGTTGCCGTCGGACTCCCAGCTCGGCTGATTGTCAAAGAGGGCCGCTTCTGCGGGACCGAATTCCCCCACCATTGCGGAGGCATTCGCCCAGCGCGCCGCCTCGCCGGAATATTGGTGCATTACGAGCGGAAAATCGTGATGGATTAAGTAGACTTTGCCCGAAGCCACATAGTCGTTGATCATCGGTTTGAGGGCTTGCTCGTAAAGGGCGCGGCATCCAGGGCATTGATAATCGGTGAAGGCTTCAACCGTGATCGGCGCGGATTTTGAGCCGTAGGTTTTCACAGGCGCTGCAAGAGGCGCTACTGCATGGACAGCCGCCCGATGGGTCGTGTTTTGTGCCGGGCGCGGCGCCGCAGTCAAGTTTGTGCACGTAACAGCGGCGAAAATCGCGGCGGTTGCGATAATGGCGCAGACCGAAAGATGCTTCCGCATAGAATAGCTGTTTGGCTTCATGACCCCACCTATCAATCTTCCGATTAGACAGACGTATTGTAGCGCGAAATGTACCACAGCATTCGACAGCGCCTGCGGTCCGCTTTCCTCTTTAGAACCAGCGATGGCCTGGTTTGAATGTGTCAGATTAGCGTGCCGACAGTTTAGGATGCCACTCTGGATGCGGGATTTGCTTGCCCGAAGATCGAATTCGTCGACGGGAAGGGACTGAACGGCTGGCCAACGCATAAGTATAATAAATACAGATATATATGGACACGCACACAAGTTTCTTGACAATAAGACACTCAACCTGTATTATGTTCATCGTGCAGAGGATGCGAACCAGGCTCACGGCCTGTTCGTTACTTAGGAGCTACTGATGAGCAAGATTATTGGGATTGACTTGGGCACGACCAACTCGGTCGTGGCCGTGATGCAGGGTGGTGAGCCGACGGTAATCCCCAACCAAGAGGGGGCGCGTACAACGCCTTCGGTGGTGGGCGTCACCAAAAGCGGCGAGCGCCTTGTGGGACAGGTGGCGAAGCGGCAGGCGATCACTAATCCGGAAAACACGATTTATTCGATCAAGCGCTTCATGGGCCGGCGGTTCGAGGAAGTAAACGAAGAAATGAAGATGGTCCCCTACAAGGTCGTTAAGCAGGGCGACCATGTTGCCGTTGTCGGGCAGGGGAAGGAGTTCAGCCCGCCGGAAATTTCGGCGATGATCCTCCAGAAGTTAAAGACCGCGGCAGAAGACTTTCTCGGGGAGGAAGTGACCGAGGCGGTGATCACGGTTCCAGCCTACTTCAACGATGCGCAGCGGCAGGCAACGAAGGACGCGGGCAAAATCGCCGGTTTGGAAGTTAAGCGCATCATCAATGAGCCGACGGCGGCGGCGCTTGCCTATGGTCTCGATAAAAAGAAGGAAGAAACGATCGCCGTTTATGACTTTGGCGGTGGAACGTTCGATATCTCGATCCTCGAAGTAGGCGAAGGCGTGATTGAAGTGAAAGCCACCAACGGCGATACGCACTTGGGCGGCGACAACATCGACCAGCGCCTGGTCGATTGGTTGATCGAGGAGTTTAAGCGCGACGAAGGCCTCGATCTGCGCGGCAAGGGCAATGAAATGGCGTTGCAACGGCTGCGCGATGCAGCGGAGCGCGCCAAGATCGAGCTTTCGACCACGATGGAGACGGAAATCAATTTGCCGTTCATCACGGCGGATGCGAGCGGTCCGAAGCACCTGGTGAAGAAACTCACGCGGGCGCGGCTCGAGTCCATGGTGGAAGACATCGTGAAGAAATCGGCGGGTCCTTGCGAACTTTGCATGAAGGACGCCGGCATCGATAAGAACAAAATCAACGAAGTCGTGCTCGTCGGCGGACAGACCCGGATGCCCATGATCCAAGAGCTTGTGAAGCAGATTTTTGGACGCGAGGGGCACAAGGGAGTCAATCCGGATGAAGTGGTTGCGGTGGGCGCCGCGATTCAGGGCGGTGTGCTTGCGGGCGAAGTGAAGGACATCCTGTTGCTGGACGTGACGCCGCTTTCGCTGGGCGTCGAGACACTCGGCGGCGTGATGACCGTGCTGATCCCGCGCAACACGACGATTCCTACGCGGAAGTCGGAAGTATTCTCGACGGCTGCCGACAACCAGACGTCCGTGGAGATTCACGTGTTGCAAGGCGAACGCCCGGTGGCCAGCGGGAATCGCACGCTCGGTAAATTCCAGTTGATCGGAATCCCTCCGGCTCCCCGAGGATTGCCGCAAGTTGAGGTTACGTTTGATATTGACGCGAACGGCATCTTGAACGTCTCGGCGAAGGACACCGCGACGAACAAGGAGCAGAAGATCACGATCACATCCTCGACCGGGCTGAGCAAGGACGAGGCGGATCGGTTGGCGAAGGAGGCTGAAGCGCACGCTTCGGAAGATAAACAGCGTGTGGCGGAAGTGGATGCGCGCAACCGCCTCGACAATATGGTCTACCAGACCGAGAAGTTGATTAAGGAGAACCGCGAGAAACTCGCAGAGGCGGACGCCAAGGCGGCCGAAGAGGCCATCGAAGAGGGTCGTAGTGCTCTCTCCGAGGGCAAACTTGATCGCTTGAATTCCGCAATCGAGGGGTTGACGAAGGCTTCGCACCGAATTGCTGAGACGCTTTACAAGTCACAGCAGGCAGCGGGCGCTTCGGCGGCTGGGAATGCGGGCCCTGGCGGTCCCAGCGGCACTTCGGGCGCGGCTGATGCCGGTGGGCAGCCAGGCGGGCAAGGCGATGTGGTGGACGCCGAGTTCGTCGATGTGGATGAGTCCAAGAAGCCAAATTAATTTGAAGGCAACGCCGCAGGGGCGCAATAGGCAAGCAGGCGCCCCTGCGTGCTACTTATTCTTGCGGAGAGTCATTTGACGACGAGTGGCGTCCGGCGGGCAAGTCCGCCTCAGGCAGTCCAGAAAATTCGCGACAACGTGTTTCTCGTGCAGCTTTCCATCACGGCGTCACCCTCCGGCGACTGGCGCCGCCTTTTCTACGATGCTCAGCAGGACGTCCCGCCGGATTTCGCACCACGCTCGATAGAAATCACGGGAACATTCCTGCGTTTCAAATCCGATCCAGCGAGCGTGGAGCAAAAGGTTGCGCTGCTGGATCGCTGGATGGAGCGTGCCAGCCAGAAAGAAGCCGCGATGGCGGGGCGCTCCGAGGGGCAGCGGCAAAAAATGGAAGAGATGGCGCGAGAAGCCGTGGAACTTTCGCAATGGAATGAGCGCTGGGCGAAATTGTGAATGACATGTTCGTTCGGCTTTAACACGAAGAGAGATCCTTCAGGATGACGGCATAACGGCTATTGATAGCGAAGATTTTTGAGCAATGGCAACGACGACAAAAACGGATTATTACGAACTGCTAGGATTGCCTCGCAAGGCGAGCGTGAAAGACATTCGCGCAGCTTACCGGAAGCTCGCGCGCAAGTACCATCCCGATTTGAACCCCGGCGACAAATCAGCCGAAGAAAAATTCAAGCAGATTCAGGAAGCCTACGAGACACTTTCCGATACGAAGAAGCGCCAGATGTATGACCAGTTCGGCTTTAACGTACCGGGCGCGGGCGGAGTTCCGCCTCCGGGTGGCGGGTACGGCGGCGTTTCACCCGAAGATATTCATTTCGATTTCGGCGGCTTCGATTTCGGCGGGGGCGGTGCCCAAGGTGCCGGCGGCGGGAGTTTTCGCGATCTTTTCAGCCAGTTCTTTCGCGGCGCGACTGCGGCACAACAGCCGGCGCGCGAGCACGAGCCGGGCACCGATCTCGAGTACCAGATCGATATTTCGTTTGCGGAGGCGATGCGCGGCACGGTGAAGAAGCTAAGTTTCACGCGGCTTGATGTCTGTAACGTCTGCCACGGCCGCGGATTCGAGCCCGGAGAAGAGAAAACTTGCCCGACGTGCGGTGGTACGGGTCGCGTGACGCAGACCGGTGGCAAGATGCGGTTTCAGGTGAGTTGCTCGCGCTGTGGCGGCAGCGGAAAGCTCCGCACGCTCTGCCGGAATTGCGGAGGCGAGGGGCGCGTGCAGAAAGTGGACACTCTCGACGTCCGAATACCTCCGGGCGCACAGACCGGATCGCGCGTTCGCGTAGCGGGGCGAGGGAATGCGGGGGTGCAGGGCGGGCCGCCGGGCGATCTTTACATCATCATGAATGTGCAGCCCCACGCCTTTTTTGACCGCCGCGGCGACGATCTTTACACCGTGGTGCCAATCACCGTAACGGAAGCTTCGCTTGGAGCCAAGGTCGAAGTGCCGACGATCGACGGGCGTTCGCAGGTGCGGATTCCGCCTGGGACGAATAGCGGCACAAAGCTCCGCCTGCGTGAAAAGGGCGCGCCTTCGGCGCGGCAATCCGGAAGACGTGGCGACCAGATCGTGGAAGTGCAAGTGGTGGTACCAAAACCGGAAGACGAGCGCGTGCGGACGCTTTTGCGCGATCTGGCGAAGTTGGAGCCCGAGGACCCGCGCGGCGAGATTTTTTCGCGGGCTGTTTTGTAACGGCGCCGCTTCGTCAATATCTTTAGGAGAGAAGTGAGATGGTCGCCCGAGGCCGGAAAAAAGCCAAAGCCGGTTACATGATCAGCGCGGTTGCCGAGCTTTACAAGCTGCATCCGCAAACCCTGCGGCTCTATGAACGCGTCGGCTTGCTTACTCCGTCGCGTTCGCAGGGAAATACGCGGCTTTATACGGATCAAGACCTGGAACGGCTGGAAGTGATCCTCAATCTCACGCGTGAGCTAGGCGTGAATCTTGCAGGCATAGAAATTATTCTCAACATGCGCGACAAAATGGCGGACATGCAGTCGCAGATGGAAGCGTTCATCAAGTTTGTGCGGACCGAGGTCGCGCGCAATTTCCAACCGCCCGACGAGCGGCGCTCTCGCAATGCCATTGTTCGCGCCGCCCCTCGACACGCGATCCGCGTCGAGAAGTAACACAACGCGTTTGCGAAATTTAGTCTTCTTTTATTTCCACAAGCCAATCAGCTTTTCACAAGCGCGTCGCCTTGCGCTCGCTTGCGTGTGCGAATATCCTTGCTCCATGGCGCGCGCGGATTGTCCTCTTTGCAACGGTAGCGGCTGGAAGACGGTGGAGCGTCGGGCGGAAGAAGCGCTGGCGGCGGATGCGCCTGACGGCTCGGCCTCATCGAGCAGCACCGGGGCGAAACCCGTTTGGGCTGTGCCTTGCGATTGCACGCAGGGCGATCGTACGGAACGCGCTTTGGCGAAAGCGCGCGTCCCGGAACGCTACCGGCATTGCGATTTTTTGAATTACGAGACGGATAACGAGCACGAAGGTCCATCGCGGGCTGAAGTTGATGCCTGGAGTCGGAGTCTCGTGCAGGCGAAGCTCGTGGTGGAACGCTTCGCACAGGAATTCTCGCCAGTGCGCGAGATGCAGAATGAGCAAGGACTGTTGCTGATGGGTCCCTGCGGCGTCGGGAAGACGCATCTGGTTGTTGCCGCCCTAAAGGAAATTGTCCTGCGCGGTCACAGCGGCCTTTTTTACGACTATCGCGAACTGCTCAAGGAAATTCAGGACAGTTACAATCCCGAAAGCCAATCGACCGAAATGGGCGTGCTGGAGCCCGTGCTGAAGACGGAAGTGCTCGTCCTCGACGATCTTGGGGCGAGCAAACCGTCTCCGTGGGCGCTCGAAACGGTGGGGCACATCCTCAATTCCCGCTACAACGAAAAGCGCGTTACTCTGCTTACGACGAATTATTTAGATGCGGATTCCGCAGCAACGTCTTTCAATGCACCGCGCACGCAGGGCTCACGAACGCACATGGCTGAGGATTCGCTCACAGATCGAATTGGAAAGCGCATCCGCTCGCGCCTATACGAAATGTGCCGCATTGTCGAAGTTTATGCGCCGGACTACCGCAAGGAGATCCGCAATCTGAGCCGCGGACGCGCCTTCAACGCCTGATTGCTCCTGCACATCGGGCCAGCGTACAATTCCCTTATCCCCGTCGGTCCGCGGATGAACGGCGTTTCCCGGACATTTCGGTTACTAGCAAATGACTCTCACCGACAATTTCGGCCGGCAAATCACGGACTTGCGCGTTTCGATCACGGATCGCTGCAATTTCCGGTGCGTCTATTGCCGCTCGGGCGAAAATGACGTGCCAGGGGCAGAGCGCCTTTCGTTTGATGAATATGAGCGGCTTGTCCGGATTCTTGTCGGTCTGGGCATTCGCAAAGTGCGCGTCACGGGCGGCGAACCGCTGGTGCGCCCCGGCGTGGCGGAGTTTCTCGCGCGGCTGAAGGCAATTGGGGTACGCGATCTCTCGCTTACGACGAACGGATTCACGCTCGCCGAGCGTCTGGACAGCTTGATCGGGTCAGGCCTGGACCGGATCAACATTAGCTTGGACTCGCTCAAACCGGAGCGTTTCGAGGTAATCACGCGGACGAAGACGTTTCATCAGGTGATCGCAAGCATCGAAGCGGCGCAGGCCTCGAAGCTGCGTCCCGTGAAGATCAACGCCGTGCTGGTGCGCGGATTAAACGATGACGAAATCGAGGATTTCGCTCAATTTGCCCGCGACCTGAATCTGATAATGCGCTTCATCGAATTCATGCCGCTCGACGCAGGGCACACATGGACGCGGGATCGCGTGGTCACCGCCGCTGAAATTCACGAGCGTATCTCAGCACGCTGGCCGCTCGTTCCTATTGAGCGCGAACGCAGCGAGACGGCGCAACGCTATCGTTTTGCTGACGGGCGCGGGGAGATTGGATTGGTTGCGCCGGTGACGCAGCCTTTTTGCGGACATTGCTCGCGAATTCGGCTCACGGCCGACGGCAAGCTGCGGACATGTCTTTTCAGCAAGGAGGATCACGATCTAAAATTCCTGCTGCACGGCGGCGCTAGCGATGAAGAGATTGCCGGCGAGATCGGCGCTATAGTGGCGCAGAAGGAAAAAGGCCACCGGATCAACGAGCCGGACTTTGTGCCGCCCGCTCGTTCGATGGTGTTTATTGGCGGGTAACGCGCCGGTTGCGAGTGCAGCGGCGGATCGCTTGGGAGCCAGGCTAAATGGCGGAAGACGACGGTAAAATATTCTCCCTTACGGAAGCTGAACGGTTGCGTGTGCAGCTCGAACCTGTACTGATCGAAGCGATGGAGACGAACCGCAAGTTGTCCGGTTACGATGAGCAACTTGGTCTTCTCGCCGAGAGAATTCAGCGGTCAGGCGGGCTTCAGGTTCCCTATGAGCGCACTGCCAAGCAGCGAATCGAGCGGAATCGGCTGCACGAAGTGGTAGAAGCAGCGCTGGAGCGCATCCAGACGACCGGGTGCGTGGTGAAAGATCTCGATATCGGCCTCCTCGATTTTCCCGCGCGCATCGACAACCAAGATGTGTATCTTTGCTGGAAGCTCGGTGAGGACCGCATCCGCTTCTATCACCGGCAAGACGAGGGCTTCGCCGGCCGCAAACCCCTCGATCCGCGCGACACGGGCTACCAGAACCCCATTCAGTAGCGGACGACGTTTGGCGCCTGGCTCGCCGTCGTCATCGAACGTTTTTTAGTCGAGTACCTGCTGGCTAAAACGTTCGTAGGCGCTCCTCGTCGTAGAGTCGACGGGTGTGCCGGATGGCTGCAAAAAGCGTGATTGCCGCCATGCCGATGGCTGCGACAACCCCACCGATATCGAAAAGCAGCAAAGATCGGCCGAACATGTGCACACACGGAGAAAACAGGAGCGCCACGGTGCCGGTTGCGAGCAAGATACGGATTTCCGTTGGCCCGAAGAAGCCGTGCGACAAGCTAAAATCCGAGAGCGTGTAGGCAGTCAAATACGTCTCGATCGAAAGCAGCAGAAAGGCAGTCAGCATCGCTGCCGCAACTTGCCAGTGCAAATAACTTGAAACCGCCAAGCCGGTCATCAAAAAAGCCGCCCCGAAAGAATCAATCATGTGATCCACATAGAAACCGTATCGTGGGCGGAGGCGCATTCGATACCGCGCAAGCGTGCCATCGAGACTGTCACCCAACCAGTTGAGGCCAATAAAAATGACCGCTCCAATCAACCCGACGGAGTTCCAGCGGGATAATGCGTAGCAAACTCCGGCCAGAAATTGCGCCAGGAATCCCAGTGCAGTTAGGTGATCGGGTGAAATGCGCGCCGGCGTTCGCGCGGCTAACCACGAGAGCACCTTTCGTTCGAGCGATGCGGTTATCGCTTCCTGTATGCGGACGGCATCACGGAATTTGCCGGCCGCGCCGGAATTATATGTTTCTGCTTCTGCCGTCATGTATGTCTCCTTTTCTTGCTGATTGCTGAGCAAGGTCAGCGCGCTTGTTGGAATTTTCATTTGCGGCGGACAATCGATTCGACTGCATCACGCGTTTCGATCAGCATAGAACGCAGCGAATCGCGTGGTATCTCGCTCAGATACGGCTCAATGAGCCAGCCAAGGCCCTCCGGAATGCCCCGCGTAAGCGAAATCGCCTCGCATTCAACAACGACGCCGTCGCCTGTCTGCACGAATCGCCAGTAGCTATTCATGCGCCACAGATAGCCGTGGTTATCGACGTCGGCCACCGGGTGTTCGTGCGACTCGCCGGCATCTGCTATTTCCGTTATCCGTGTACTCCGCGAGAAGCTGAGTTGATGCGAAGCATCAAGCCGGCTGTAATGCACGTCATATTCGGCATCCAGAACGACGGTGATGACTTTGTGTTCTCGCATGCGCAAGAAGATGTGAAAGTTGTCTCCATCGCGCGAAATCAGCCGTGAGGCCATCACCTCCGGGCTGTAGTAGCGCGTGAGATGGTTGTAGTCCTGCACGATTTGGAGCGCCTGCGGGACCGTCGCATGGGGTATGAGGACGGCACCGGTCCAGTCATGGATCAGGCCCCCGGGAGTTGCGGTCGTGGTTGCCCCGACCGGAGCGATAGCTACATCGCCTCGGCGAAAATCTGCGTCTAATTTCGCTCGGTAATCGAAAATGGGATCCAGAAAAGAATCGGGTGAGCTTTCCTGCTCCCGGATGCGCGCTTCGGCAACGGCAATATAGTCATCAAAGGCTCGGCCGGTATTGCAAGGGGGTGGTGTGGGCCGAGGAACAGCCAGCATCAAGGCAAGAAGAGGTGCGATTGAAATCACAAACGCCTCCATCAGGACCGGAGAATGCGATGCGTTCGGGCTAATGACAATGCATTCAGGCTCCATCCCGCCTCATTTGCATCTCGCTGACTTAGCCGCACAAAATGAGTCACTTAGCCATTAAAATCCATCGGCGAAACAGGTATAAAAGGAAGTTCGGTGCATCGAATTGGATAAAAACGCATCGAGAAGGCTTTACCGCTTCGGAGTTTTTGAGGCCGACGAGCAGACCGGAGAGCTGCGCAAACAGGGAAAGCGCCTCGCGCTTCAGGGGCAGCCTTTGCAGGTTCTGCTGATGCTGCTCAACCGCGCGGGCGACTTGGTCACTCGATCGGAATTGCAGCAGCGAATTTGGACCGAGGGAACGTTTGTCGATTTCGAACATGGAATCAACAGCGCCATCAACAAAATCCGAGACACACTGGGAGACTCCGCGGCGAACCCTCGGTTCATCGAAACACTGGCCAAGCGCGGCTATAGGTTTATGGCGCCCGTCCAAATCCAGAATGGCTCGGAACCTGAGCGCGCCGAACCGACGAGTGCTGCCAGTCCGGAAGCAAGGAAAATGTCACCGGCTCCGATACCAAGACGACTGCTGACAAGCGCCGACGACGTACCTCGAGTACCGCACATCATTCCACGATCTTTGTTTTTCCTATTGCAAGTAATGTATCTCTGTTTTTATGTAGGCGCGCTTGCGCGGCTAAGGAATGCGGAGGAAGTGCTCGGCCGATTTGTGCCGGGACATTTCTGGGTCACGGCGCTCCTCATCGTTACCGCGGCTATCGGCATTCCCATCCGATTTTATTTGCTTTCGGGAATCGCATTTCGTTCGCGGAAATTGAGGAGCAATTTTCTGCGGCTGTTTCCAATCATTTTCCCGTTTGACGAATTGTGGGCGCTCTCACCGTTTCTCTTGATCGATCAGATCGGCTTCGGATTGGCTCTGGGTGCCACGGCAGCATTGCTCTACGTTCCATTTGCACAGCGCTCGCTTATCCTGATGGATTCCGCTAGTCAGGGCGCCCTGCCGAGTACCTCCGCCTGAATCTGGCTGCGAGGCCACGCAGTTCGCTCTTTGTGATGCCAAGCCATCGCTTGTGATAGCGTTGTAAGGCATGCGACATTTCGAGGGAATCCACTGAGCGAAAGCGCTAAGAACCGACTGAAAGATTCCGCGAGTCCCTATCTTCGCTCCGCCGCGCACCAGCCCATCGACTGGCACGAATGGGGCGAAGCCGCGTTTGAAAAAGCGCGCATTGAGCAGAAGCCGGTGCTGCTTGATATTGGCGCGGTATGGTGCCACTGGTGCCATGTGATCGACCGCGAGAGTTACGAAAACCCCGAAATAGCCGAGCTTATCAACAAGCTATACGTGGCGGTCAAAGTGGATCGCGATGAACGGCCCGATGTGGATTCGCGCTATCAATCGGCTGTAAGCGCAATTTCGGGGCAAGGCGGATGGCCTCTTACGGCGTTTCTCACGCCGGATGGCAAACCTTTTTTCGGGGGCACGTACTTCCCTCCTGACGACACGATGGGCCGTCCGGGTTTCAAGCGCGTTTTGCTCGCCGTGGCGGATGGGTTTGAAAAAAGGCGCTCGGAAATCGATAACACTGCGCGTTCACTGGAGGAAGCGGTCGCGAAGGCGGAGATATTTCACGGAGCGCACGGGGAATTCGATGCCTCCGTGATCGAAACAATCGTTGAATCGAGCTTGAGGCTTTTCGATAAGACATACGGCGGCTTTGGCCATGCGCCGAAATTCCCGCACTCAAGCATTCTCGATCTGCTGCTCGAGCGGCAGACGTGGCCGGACGGTGGGCCGTTGAAAGACGTGATCGAACGTTCGTTCGACGGTATGGCGGTAGGTGGTTTTCGCGATCAGATCGGCGGCGGATTTCATCGGTACTCCGTGGATGAGCGTTGGTGCGTGCCACATTTCGAGAAAATGTCATACGACAATTCCGAGCTGCTGAAAAACTACCTGCACGCGTATCAAGCCACAGGCAAGCAGCTCTACCGCGGAGTTGCCGAAGGAACGATTGCGTGGGTCGACGAGGTTCTATCGGATCAGCGCCGAGGCGGCTTTTACGCGAGCCAGGATGCGGACCAGACACTGGACGATGACGGCGACTATTTCACGTGGACTCGGGCGGAGCTGCGGTCGACACTTTCGCCTGAAGAAGCTCACGTCATGGAGCTTTACTATGACGTGCGCGAAACCGGCGAGATGCACCACAATCGGGAGAAAAATGTGTTGTGGATCGCGCAGCCGATCGATGAGATTGCGCGGATGCTTTTGCTTGAGGCAGATGAAATCGCGCGCATTATTGAGCGTTCGAAACAGAAGATGCTTGCCGCGCGTCGTGAACGCCGCCCCACGCCTGCAATCGACGAGACGCTTTACGTCGGCTGGAACGCAATGTTTGTATCCGCATATTTGGAAGCAGCGAATATTCTAAGCCGGGAAGACTGCCGCGCGTTCGCACTCAAGACATTAGATCGCCTGCTTTCTGAAGCGTGGGATGAATCGCGCGGCTTTCTGCACCGCGCAGGAGGGCCGCGGCTTGAGGGTTCGCTCGACGATCAAGTATTCGGCGCGGCGGCGTTGCTCGATGCATTTGAGGCTACGCTCGATGCGCGTTACTTCAAAGCCGCTGAACGCACGATGCAGCTTGCCGTCGCGCGTTTTGGCGATCCCGAAGGCGGCGGATTCTTCGATCGCGCCAGCGACGCTGCTCCAATGGGTGGACTTGAAGTTCGCCGCAAGCCGCTGCAGGACTCGCCCACTCCGGGCGCGAACGCGGTAGCCGCCATTGTGCTCGATCGTCTTTTTGGATTCACCGGCGAACGGCTTTACCACGAATGGGCTGAGAAAACGCTGGAAGCCTTCGTCGGGCTGGTGCCGCAGTACGGATTGTTTGCCGGAACGTACGGCCTCGCTGCGTTGCTGCACGCTCGTCACTCGCTGCAAGTGGTGATCACAGGGGCGACCGGCGATCCGCAGGCAGCGGCGCTTGAAAAGGCGGCGCACGAGGTCTACCGGTTTGGTAAGGCGGTGCTGCGCGTCGCTCCAGAACGGCTTGCAGCGGCGAGCTTGCCCCAAGCGCTTCGCGAGACTCTGCCGAATCTGGATGCGTCGGTTGCGCAGGCCATCGTATGTGTAGAGACGACGTGCTTTCCGCCGATTCCCGATCCGGCTGTTCTCAGGAATCTGCTGGCGAAAGTCGGGATTCCGTCAGAATCATCCAGCGCAAAAACGGGCGAGTAACCCGTGCCTCCAGGACGCTTTTCCGCATGCCGTCGCTTGCAAATTCACGAACACATGTCGAGCGTAGCTCCGCCCTCGGGCGCCGGATGAGCTAGAATACTCTTATCAAGATGGAAGAGAGTTCGCAGAGTTCGCAGTCCTCGCGAATGAGGATCGCCGGCGGCACGTTTTTTGGCCGCTTGATATTTACGTTTCTCGTGCTTTGCGCGATCGGCCTCGGTGTTGGTCTCGGCCTGTTGTTTGTCTATTCGAGCGATCTGCCCGAAATTCAGGCGCTTGAGAATTATCGCCCGAACGTGATCACCGAGCTCTACGCAGACGACGGCCAGCCGATCGGCACGTTCGCTCTGCAGCGCCGCATCCTGCTCAACTACGATCAGATTCCCGCAGTGTTGAAGAACGCGATCATCAGCACGGAAGACGAGCACTTCGAGCAGCACTTTGGCATCGACCTTCCCCGCGTCGCCGAGGCTGCTTACCGCGACATCATGCGCGGACGCCGAGCCGAGGGTGCAAGCACTCTGACGATGCAACTGGCCGGCGGACTATTTCTCAACCGTGCCGACCGCAGTTTTCATCGCAAGATCGAAGAAATGATTCTGGCCCTTGAGATCGAGCGGCACTACACCAAGGATCAGATTTTCACGATGTACTGCAATCAGATTTATCTTGGCAGCGGCAATTACGGGGTTGAGGCTGCATCCGAATACTACTTCGGCAAGCCGGTCGGACAATTGACGCTCGCCGAGGCCGCGACAATTGCGGCAATCATTCGTGGGCCGATTTACTCGCCGGTTTTACATCCAGAGCGCGCTTTCGCTCGGCGCAATCTCGTGCTTTCCCTCATGGTTCGCAACGGCAAGATCAAGCAGGCGCAAGCCGATGCCGCTACTAAGGAGCCGTTGGGCCTCCATATCGAAACGAATAAAAACGATCTCGCGCCGTACTTTGTCGAAGATGTGCGGGAGTATTTGGAGCACACGTACGGCACTGAAGCCGTTCACGAGCAGGGGCTGCGCGTTTACACCACGCTCAACGTGCAGATGCAGAAAGCTGCGGATCAGGCCGTTCGGGACGGGTTACACGCCTACGATCGCCGCCACGGCTGGCGTGGACATTTAAGAAATATTCTGGATCAGCATCTGGGAACGATCGATAAGTACCAGAGTGACGATTGGCGCGGCGACGTCGAAAAAGGCGATTACGTAACGGGCTTAGTGACTTCCGTTCAAACCACTTTCGCATGGGTCAAGATAGGGCGTTACCACGCCATGCTTACGCCTACGGATTTCGCTTGGACTCAGTACAAGTCTCCGCGTGACTTCCTTAAGGCCGGCGATCTTGTGAACGTCTATATAAAGCAGATTTCCGGCACTGCCGCTGAAGTGGAGCTTGAGCAGATTCCTGTCGCTCAGGCCGGCCTGCTCGCGATCGACAATGCGACGGGCGAGGTCAAGGCAATGGTCGGCGGCTATGACTTCGATCAATCGAAGTTCAATCGCGCTACTAAGGCGTACCGGCAGACGGGCAGCTCTTTTAAGGTTTATGTCTACGCGCAAGCAATCGAACAAGGCGAGACTCCATTCGACGTCGTTTCAGATACGCCGGTCAGCTTCGTAAGCGGCGGTCAGGAGTACACGCCGCACAACTATGACGAGAGATTTGAAGGCCGGATCACGCTGCGGCGCGCTCTTGCCGATTCGCGAAACGTTCCTGCCGTGCGATTGCTGGATCACGTGGGCATTCAAAATGTGATCAATCTCGCGCGCAGAGCCGGCATTACGAGCCCGTTGCCGCCGTATCTGCCGCTTGCTTTGGGCGCGGCCGATCTTTCCCTGATGGAACACACGTCAGGATTCACGATTTTTGCTGACGACGGAATCCATATCGCGCCGCACGAAATCCGCCGCGTCACGACTTACGACGGCTCGTTGCTGGAAGAAGCGCATCCGGCGGTAACCGACGTAATTAGCCCGCAGACGGCGCGGACCATGGTTTCGATGTTAGAAGATGTGGTGCAGTTTGGCACGGGCGTCCGCGCCAAGGAACTTGGCCGTTCCTCTGGTGGTAAAACGGGCACAACCAATGACTTCACAGACGCCTGGTATATGGGCTTCACACCGCAGATCACGGCGGGGGTTTGGGTTGGGAACGACGATAAGCGCGTGTCACTCGGCCCAAAGGAAACTGGCGCCCGGGCGGCGCTTCCTATTTGGCTGGAATTCATGCAGCAAGGAATGAAAGGCATGCCTGTCGAAGACTTCCCGAATGTCACGCCCCTCGAACGGCTTGCCCCTTCCCAGCACGAGGAAGTCGATACTGCCGATACTGCGCCACCGGCGGACGCCGCCGAACAGGGGCTTCAGAACAGCGACTCCCCCGCTGCGTCTGCTTCCACACCGGTCAAACTGCCAACGAGCGGCGCGCCACCTGCCGAACCCGTGCACGCCGTATCGCACTAACACGAACCGATCAGTTGCGGCGGAAGGGATCCCATCCGAGCGGTTTGAGTATCCGAGTCTCTCCGGTCTTAGTGACCAATGAAACGCCGTGTCCGCGATGTATTTCGCCGATGGCTTGCACAGCTTTTGCGCCCGGCGCACTCTGTAGCTTCTTCAGCATTTTCTTCGGTACCGTGAAGAGAAGTTCATAGTCTTCGCCGCCATGCAACGCCATGTCCAGCGGATCGTTTAGACGCCCGAATCCCTTCAGCCGACCTAGGCTAGCCGGAAGCTTCACGCAGGGAATCCTTTCCTGATAGATACGCGCGCCTACCCGGCTGGCTTTACAGAATCGAATTAAATCTGTCGAAAGGCCGTCCGAAATATCCATCATCGCAGAGGCCACGCCGTGTTCGGCCAGCCATGCGCCTAGCTCGATACGAATGCGCGGGTAGAGATGCGGTACAAGCAGAGATTTATATCGCCGGTTGCGTGCCAAGCCGTGCTGAACTAGCTCCAGTCCAAGTTGCGCCCGGCCAAGCGTGCCGCTAACAAGTAGAATGTCGCCGGGTTTGGCCCCGGACCGAGTCACAGCTTGGCCCGGAGCAATTTCACCGATGACCGTAATGCTCATCGAGATTAGCGAGCTCTCCGTCGTGTCGCCGCCTACGAGTCGGAGTCCCAGCGATTGCGCGGCCACACGCATGCCCTTGAGCACTCTGTCCAGCCAATTACCAGTGCGTGCCTTAGGCAGGGCCAATGTCAGCAGAAAGTATGCGGGCCGCGCCCCCATGGCCGCCAAGTCGCTGGTTGCTCGGGCCAGCGCTTTGCAGCCCACGGATTCGGGTGGGTGCCGATCCACCAGGAAATGAACGTCTTCGAGGAAGGCGTCAACGGTAACGACCAAGTCCTTTTTGCCGCCAGTACGAATCACCATTGCGTCATCGCCAATTCCAATGGGAACGCCCGCCCGCAGACCCTTGGTCATAGATATTGAAGGGATTACGCCTAAGATGCGGCGGATCAGATCGTCTTCGTCTGGCATTTGCTGGCCCTTCGCCCGAATCGGCCTTCTGGACCCCTGTACAGTTGTGGGACAGGGCCGGGGTGGGATAGCCTTTCCTTAGTTAATCGACGCTGATTATAGAGTGAGACGCGAAGCTGGGCGAGCATTCCTGCGCCCGGCGAGGAGGTTACGATGGACAAGAGGCAGATCGGCATCACTCTTTGGCTGTCATCGCTTGTTCTAATCATCGCGTGGTTGACCGAGGCGATCCTACGGGACCGCAGTTTCGTTGCGATGTACCTGGCACCAGTGGCTGTGCTCGGTAACATCCTCGCCGTTTACGTGATTAAAGAGACGCAGCCGGCTGGCCACCGAAATTGACGCCGGTACCCCTAATCTACACAAAATGGAATTACGGATTGACGCAAAGTGTCAGGATGATTAGAATCCCCTTGGGTTTCGGACCAGAGCTCTCGGTTCAGACTCTTCGAGATTGTTCTTGCGGTACCGGCAAGCCGTGCGGGGGCGGACGGCTTTCAGCCAACCGGCAAATCATTCGGAAGCCAATTAGGCAGATTGTCGAATGAAGAGTAAGCACTATACGTTTTTTATTGCTTCCAGCGGCTCTGGCGCCATGCGCCGCATCCGCATACCGGCGTATGCGCTGAACGTGCTCGGCGTCTTTGCCGTGGTGGGCTTGATCACCGTTGCGGCGGCTGCCGGTTCGTATTCCCGGATGCTCTGGAAGGCGACTAGCTACAATTCGCTCCGGCGGGACCAGGACAATCTCAAGCAGCAGTATCAGGCGCTCCAGACCCAAGTTAAAGACACGAACCAGCGGCTTGACTCCCTGCAATCCCTCGCGGGCGAAGTCGCCATGGCTTATGGGATTACCCGATTCCGGCAGACGCCATTTGGCCTGACGGACGCCGACAGCACTACCACCGTGGCCGCGCAAGATGAAGACGCCGCCGACTATCAGAACTCTGTAGACGAATTCAGCTATCTGCAGAAGAACGTGACGGCGGTTGCCATGTCGGCCGGTGGAACGCGGCTGCTTCCGGCCGATCAGCTTAGCAGCCTCGGAATCGTTCCCAAGCTTTGGCCCGTGGTCGGCGAGATTACCGGGCACTTCGGCGAACGAATGGACCCGTTCAGTGGTGAAGGTGCGTTTCACGCCGGATTGGACATAGCGTCGCATTACGGCGACCCCGTTCATGCGACGGGTGAAGGCGTCGTGATCGAGGCGGATGAGCGTTCAGGCTACGGGCGTTTCATTGTGGTCGATCATGGCTTCGGCGTAAGCACCTGCTACGGCCATCTCTCAGCCTTCAACGTTCAGGTCGGCATGCACGTGCGTGCCGGCGACGTAATCGGATTTGAAGGCGACAGCGGACGCAGCACAGGCGCACACCTCCATTACGAAGTGCGCATTTACAACACTCCCGTCAATCCGTGGCGCTACTTGCGCGATGTGACGATGAGCTCCAGTGCGCAGCGCTACGCCTCAAACACCACGCGGACGCCCAATAGCGGCGACTGATCTCTGCCTGCATCCTCTTTCTTCTTCCACATGAAGATTCACGTTTGCCTGATCCAAGGCATTGGGTTCCCTCGCTAAAAACCGGCTTTTGATTGCGATTAGAAGCGGCCCCTCTCGTTTGTTTTCAGTGAGTTACGCTGAATTTTAATTATTTTGAGTTGCGATTAGAAACGTGTGTCGCGCGGCGCGCGAACCAGCACGCCTTGCCGCGTTTCGACTCTTTTTGGCGCGATTTCTGTTGACAATCGACATGGGCGTGCATACAGTCCTGTTGAAAATCTACAGGAGAGTGAGCGCGTGACAGAGAAAAGCAAGAGCGAGATTTTGCAGGGAACGCTCGATTTGCTGGTGCTGAAGACACTGGACACACTTGGGCCGCTGCACGGATTCGGCATTGCGCGACGGATCGAGCAGGTGTCCGGCGAGGCGCTGCAGATGAATCAGGGGACCCTTTATCCGGCGCTGGTGCGGCTGGAGCAGCGCGGATGGATTTCGTCGAACTGGGGCGTTTCGAAGAATAACCGGCGCGCGCGATTTTACACGTTGACGAAGAGCGGGAAGAAACAGTTGGAGAAGGAAGTGCGGGATTGGAAGCAGACGGCGGCGATTATTGCGAAGGTTCTCGAGGCTCGAAGCTGAGCGCTGGAACTTCGAAGAGAGGCTCAGATGAGTCGGGTGCGCGAGTGGATGCGGCGGGCGGCGGGGATGTTCCGCAGGCGGAGGCGGGACGCGGAGCTGGAGGAGGAGCTTGCGGCGCATCTGG
Organism: Candidatus Acidiferrales bacterium; assembly: GCA_050746865.1. Taxonomy (GTDB): domain Bacteria; phylum Acidobacteriota; class Terriglobia; order Acidiferrales; family UBA7541; genus Palsa-295. The sequence continues at coordinate 188 of JBOGMU010000179.1, read as the reverse complement.
AGATGCTCGTCGAACAGAATGTCGAGCGGGGTATGACGCCGGAGGAGGCGCGGCGGGTGGCGCGAATCGAGTTGGGAGGAGGCGAGCAGATCAAGGAAGCGGTGCGAGAGCAGCGGGGCTGGCCGTGGATCGAGTCGTTCGTTGCAGATGTGCGGTTTGGGCTGCGGATGCTGCGTAAGAGCCCAGGT
>JBOGMU010000178.1:0-8583 GCA_050746865.1 Candidatus Acidiferrales bacterium | reverse complement strand
GTTCCCGCACTTCGCTTTCCGTGATTACACCGGTATCTATGCGAGCGGCGATCGCGTCGATGGTTTGCGCTCCCGCGTTTTCGGTGCCCGGCGGCGCAATCGGCGGGTTCTGCTGCGCTCTGGCGATTGGAAGAGCCCCGAACATCGCTAAGGCGAAAATAAGCGATCGCGTTTTCATCAGAAGATCGACCCGATATTGAAGAAAAAGCCGAAGTGCGGCAGTTGATAGATATTTGTTTGTGTTTGGGGCACGCCATTTACAGTCGTGGTTACTTGTGACTGATATTGCGCGGGATTGATCTGGTAGCCGAAATCCACGCGAACCGGCCCGATGGGCGTCGGGTAGCGCACGCCGAAGCCGACCGTGTGTGAGAAATAGTTCAGGTCCGTCGGCGAGGGCGACTTCCATCGCAGCGTGATGTGGCCAATATCGCTATAGACGTTGCCGCCATCGTAGAAAATGGTACCGCCCAACCGGTTGCCGATGAACGGCAGTTTCATCGGGAAGCGCAACTCCTGGTTGAAGGTCAGCATTGCTAGTCCGCCAACAGGAAAGCCCGTCACTGGGTCGCGCGGCCCGGCTTGATTCAGGCTGAAGCCCCGCAACGATGCGCCGCCGCCCGCGAAGAAACGTTCCGGTAGCGGGATGGTCTCGCAGGGCGGAGTCGACGCGTTGCCGGATGAGGATGCGGTACAAGCCGGATCGTTCGGTTCCACCGTATTGCCCCACGGCTGCTCGTAACCGAATCGCATCGAGCGCGCGAACACGAACGCTCTTCCAAACGGATAGAACGACGAATTCTGGAATGACAAGCGGAAGAAATCGGCGCCCGACCCGATGGCCTTGAACGTGTTCGTCACGTCGATCGTGTTGAAGTTGCCTCTGGTTGCGTCGGCCGGATTGTCGCGGCGGTCGCGCGCATAGGTGATGCCGATGCCGGAAACTAGAGTCGGCTGGCTGTACAGCGGAATTTGCTCCGGGTTAATCGTCTGGTTGATGTCCGAGGCTTCCACGCGGCGGTAAAAGATCTGGTAGACAAACGAACTGGAAGGACTGGATTTCTCCACCAGAGCGAGCGCGGCCTGTAGTCGCGTTGATGTGAACGTGCTCACGTCCTGGCTTTTATCGGCATAGCCGGTCAATTGGAGAGTGATGCTGCGATGCGTCATGAAGTTGGGCGCGCTGTAGTTCGCCGTCGCGCGGTATTCCAGCGTGCTCGCGCGGCCCGTAAACGACAGTGTTTGCGCCCTGCCGAACATGTTGTTTCGCGCAATCTGGAAGATGCCACGCGGGCTTGCTTGCAGGATCGTGCCATTCGGGTTTTGGCTTCCACCCGCGATACGTTGCACTTCAAATCCTCCGCCATAGCCGATTGTGTAGCGGTTCCCTTCGCGAACGTCTACCACTACGGCCTTTGCGGGATCGGTGCCATCGGGATTTTGCGGCGCGATTTCAACGCGGTTGAAGATGCCGAGATTATAAAGTTGGCGCTCGCTATCGAGCACGTCGCCCTCGCGCAAAGGGCCGTTCGCCTTAACTTCCACCTGTCTCGAAATGATTCCCCGGCGCGTATTTTGATATCCGGTGAGCAGCACCTGTGGCACCTCGATTCGTTGGCCTTCGGTGATGCGATAGATCAGTCCGACTTTGTTACCCGCCAGATTTGTCAGTTGTTCGACGAACGTCGCATCCGGATACCCGTTGTTGTAGTAGTAGGCGAGGATGTTGTTCCGGTCGCTCGCAACTCCCGCTTCTGAAAACGGCTGTCCTTCAGTCGATCCCACAATGGCCAGCAGGTCTTGAGCGGGAACGCTTGTGTTTCCCTCGATCCGCAAACTGGAAATTATCGTTTGCGTGCCTTCCACGATATGAAATTGCACCAGCAGATCGTTCTTTTTTCCATGGCTGGCATTCTGCACTTCAGGCGTAACTTGCGCCTGCAAAAAACCGTTGCTCAGATAGAGGTTGCGGATCGAATCCGCGTCGTCGCGCATCAGCTGTTGGCTGTAGCGGCCATACGAAGCAAAGGAAGCCTGCTGCAATTGAAGCCGGCCCGCGAGCAGGCCGCTGCTGAAGTAACGGTTGCCATCAAAAGAGATGCCCAGCAGCTTATAACGTTCGCCACGATTGATAGTGTAGGCGATCGTTTGCTCTCCCTTCGAGTCGTTCTGCTGAGAATTCACCTCCACATCCGCGTCGAAATAGCCTTGCCGCTGGAAATAATCGCGAATATTCCTGCGCCCCTCCTGAAGCAGGTCCTCGTCGACGGCGCCTTCCGCGTAAATCGGCAGCAGCCTTCTCCGTTCGGACTTGCTCAAACGCGCACCGGTCACCTCCACTGTGATCCGCGGCCCCGCCGTCACATCCAGAGCAAGCGGCACTGTGTTGGATGCGGCATCGAAGCTTCCCGTGGTGATGATCGCGGAAGCGCCTAAGTAGCCCTGATCGACGAGATATTTCCGCAGTCTGTCGCGCGCTTGCGTGATTCGTGCCGAGGTCAGCTCTTTCTTGCCATTCTTGCCGTTTAGTTTAGCGCGCCGCAGAATCTCCGCGTCGGAATACCGGCTATTATTTCTCAACGTGATCGCCCCGATGTGGGCCCGTATGCCCGGTACCACGTGAATATTCACGTCCATCTGGCGCGTATCCGGATTCGGATGGAGATCATAAGTCACGCTCGCGCGATCGAGCCCCTCATCGTGAAGAAGGTTCTGAAGCCGCGCGATACCCTCGTTGAGAGACGCTTGGCGGAAGGGTTGACCCAGCGTAAGGCGGATGGCTGCCTGCGCCGCCGGTTCGGTCGGCGGCTCTTTTAAGCCGTCAATGCGGACTACGTTGTTGTAAAAATTCCGCACGGCAATGAAATCGACGTGCAGTCCGCCGGCTTGCCGCGCGGCCGTCACGCGGATATTGGCGTAATCGCCCGTCCCGTACAGCGTCCGCAGGCTTTCACGCTCCGTGGCGAAGTGAAATTCGTCGCCCGCCTTCAAAGCGAGCGGTGGCGTCTGCGATGGGGCGGGCTGGCCGCCCCCTTCCAGCACGCGGACTTCTGCGACACGCTGGCCGTCGATTTGTGCGCTCTGCGCGTGCGCATTTGCGGCCAAAAGTGGACAGAAAAGCGCCAATAAGCGCAGTTTGCGGCGCCAACTTGCGCCATTTTGGCGCGATTTTGCCAGAATTTGACCCGGTCTCATCGCCCAAGCATGAGAGAGAAGGTTAGCACAGCCAAGTTGCCTGCCCGGCAGGAATCCCGCTATCTTGCGTAGAATCAAAACGTAATGCCTCGCTGCGTGCATCCATACGCCGCCGCCTCTCTCTCGAGCGCGCAAACATTCCCTGCAACCGCCGCCGAAAAATGTTAAAATCTTGCTTTATGAAGCACCGGCCGGAAAATGCCTGATGCGCATCCTTCCCTCAACAATCGCGCGATGTTGCGGCTGCTCTTGTCGGCTGCCCGAGTGAACGCGTATCGCGCGCTCGGGCATGACTAGCCTCCTCGAAGACCAGGCGCATCGCGCCGGAGTCTACGCACCAAACACGATTTTCACCAAGGTGTCCACAGCCGCCGCCAATCGGCCGTCGGCGACGCCTCAACAGGGAGAAAAGTAATAATGAAGGCCTCGAATCATCTGTCGGCTGAAAAGCTAGCCGGAAAAATTCCGGAGGCGCTCGGCCGCGAGATCGACATTTTCGATACCGAAGTCGCGCTTCGCAAAACCGGAAAAATTGATGAGCGCGTTTTCGCCGAGACGCGCCTCCGCCGCGGCGCTTACGGCCAGCGCTATGACAACGGCCAGCGCAGCGACGGCGCCAGAGTTCAGGAGATGAAGTACCCCTCGGCCGATCTCACGAAGGGTCCAATGACGATGTGGGACGCTCCCGGCATGCAGCGCATCAAGATTCCCGGCGGCGGCCTCACGGTGGACATGGTTGAAACCGTCGCGGATCTCGCTGAGGAATATTCTGACGGCATCGCCCATGTCACTACGCGCCAGGATTTTCAGCTTCACTACGTCCATATCGAGGACACGCCTACGATCATGCGTCGCCTCGCTGCCGTCGGCATCACCACGCGCGAAGCCTGCGGCAATTCCGTCCGCAACATCACGGCCTGCCCTTACGCTGGCGTCTGCCGCGACGAAGTCTTTGACGTAACACCCTACTCGCAAGCGATGTTCCGCTTTCTGCTCGGCCATCCGGACGTCCAAAATTTCGGGCGCAAGTTTAAGCCCGCCTTCAGCGGCTGCTCGCAAAATGCCTGCGCCCTTACAAATATTCATGACATAGGTTTCATCGCCGCCACGCGCACAGCAAACGGCGAAGAGAAGCGTGGCTTCGTTACGTTTGTCGGCGGCGGCCTGGGCGCCGTTCCTTACAACGCCAAGCTGCTCGACGAATTCGTCCCAGTCGAGGAAATCCTGCCGGTTACGCAGGCCGTCTCCCGGGTCTTCGCGCGCTTGGGCGAAAAACGCAATCGCAGCCGCGCGCGCATCAAGTTCCTCGTGCAGGACTTGGGCATCGAAAAATTCAGGGAGCTCGTCGCCGAAGAGCGCAAAACGCTGCCGTACGACCCGCGCTGGACCGAGCTGATTAAAGACGCCGAGAAGTTCCACGAGGCTCCGCTGAATCCGGGCGGCAAAATGGAAAGTTCAGATTTGCCCGAATTTAACCGCTGGTCCCGCACGAATCTTCGTCCGCAAAAGCAGGAAGGCTACAACGTTGCAACCGTCACCCTCCCGCTCGGCGATATCACCGCGAACCAGCTTCGTGTCCTGGCTGATGTTGTTCGCCGCTACACAAAGGGCACCGTGCGTTCCACCGTCGAACAGAATTTCGTAATCCGCTGGGTCAGCCTGAAAGATCTGCCGAATCTTTACCGTGATCTCGCAGCCGTTGGCCTCGGCGATCCCGGCGCGGGTGCAATTGTGGACATCGTCACATGCCCGGGCACCGATACATGCAAGCTGGGAATTTCTTCGTCGCGCGGCCTTGCGTCTGAGCTGCACAAGCGTCTCACCGAAAAGCGCTATGAATTCGATCAGCCCGTCGAAAATCTCCATATTAAAATCAGCGGCTGCTTCAATAGCTGCGGCCAGCACCATGTCTGCGATCTCGGTTTTTACGGCGTCAGTCGCAAAATGGGCGGTTTCGCCGTGCCGCATTTCCAGGTAGTCCTCGGCGGCGAATGGGAAAATAACGGCGGCACATACGGTATGCCCATCGTCGCAATTCCGTCCAAGAGAATTCCAGAGGTCGTCACGCGCCTCACCGAAAAATACGTGGCGAATCGCCAGAACGGCGAAACATTCAAGGAATTCGCCAAGCGCAGCGGCAAAGCGCAATTAAAATCGTGGCTCGAAGATTTGGCACGTCCCGCCGCGCCCGGCGACCGCTCGCTCTTTAGCGACTGGGGCGATCCCCGCGAATACACCCTCGGCGATATGGGCACCGGCGAATGCGCCGGCGAAGTGATCAGCGCAACGGAATTCGAATTGACCGCCGCCGAACGCGAGCTCTTCGAAGCGCAACTCGCCTTGGATAACGGCCACTTCGATCAGGCCGGCAAGACGGCTTACAACTCGATGGTCAACGGTGCGAAAGCTCTCGTAAAACTCGTAAATCCCAATATTCCAAACGATCCCGAGCGCATCATTTCCGAATTCAAGACTTATTACTACGATACGCAGAAGTTCTGGGATCCCTTCGCCGGCGGAAAATTCGCGCACTATCTTTTTGACGCGCACCAGAAAGCCAACGGAGCGTACACGCCTGACGCCAGCCGCTACCTGATCGACGAAGCGCAGCTCTTCATCGACGCCGCGCACAGTTGCTACACGCAGCTCGGCAAAACGGTGACGGTCTGATGGCCTCTCCCAAGCTGGAAGTGCAGCACGTAAACGTAAAGCTGTTCGTCGAAGGCACGGAGGAAGTCCTCGAGCCGCTGGTCCCCGTTTTTCATCGCTGGATTCAGGAAAAGCCGCTCGAAGAATTGCTTCTCGACGTCGCCGATTATCGCCACGTATTCAACGGCCCCGGCGTGGTGCTGATTGGTCATCAAGCCAATTACAGTCTGGACAACACGGAAGGCGAGCTTGGCGTCCTCTACAATCGCAAGACGCCGCTCGACGGCACAAATCAGGATCGCCTCAACCAAGCCGCTCGCGCCGCGCTGAACGCCTACGAAAAGCTGCAAGCCGAACCGAAGGTCGCTGGTAAAATCCGTTTCGGCGGCACGAAAATCCACCTTCTGATCAACGACCGTTTTCTCGCGCCAAACGTCCCGGAAACGCGCACGGCTTTCGAGCCCGAGCTGAAGGAATTCTGCGCGAAACTTTTCGCTGGCACCGAATACACGGCGTCCTACGAAAACGATCCGCGCCGCCGCTTCGGCGTCATGCTGCAAACCGCGCAGCCAATTCCGCCCGAAAAGCTGGTCGCAAACCTCAAATCCTAACGCACCAACGATGTGGCGGCTGGCTTGGTCCTCAGTTGGACGCCGTTGCTGTTGCTACTTCGCCTGCAATTCCAGAATTGTCACCGAGTACGGCGGCATACTCTTCGTAAAATCGCTGCCCAATCCGCTCACATTTGCTTTCACTGGCGCGATCTTCGTCGGCTCCGTAATGGAGTTGGTATCGCTTGGGCTGCTCGAACTCATCGTTATCGTCTTCCCCTGCGAACCCACAGAGGCCGCGCCGCTGATCGCAATGTGCACCGGCTGTTCTCTATCCGCAGTGTTGACGATCTTCACGTAGATCGTTCCGGTCTTGCCGTCGCGCGTCGCATCGAAAAACATCGTCGGTATGTCCTGCGTCATCGGTTGGCGCAGCGGAGGTGCTCCGCGGCCGCCGCGATCCGGCGAAGGCGGGTCCCATTCCTTCGAGGGAACGTTATGCGCGCTGATCGGCAGAATCTCGTCGCCGTGATTCGTACTGAACATTTTCTGCACATAATATGTCGGCGATCCATAGCTCGAATTCGCGTCATACCCAATCATGTCCGTTTGCCACTGAGCCGCGCCCGGGCTCACATTCACGAAAAGTGGCGCGTACGAAGCCATCACGATCAGATCGGAATTTCGCTCGAGCGCGGTGAGCCATGCTGCGTCCGCCATTCCGGCGTCCCAATTGGGAGTAGGTTGCCCCACGCGCGTAGCCCATTCGCCTACAAACACCTTCTGCATGCCGCGCCGCCGCGTATCGTAATCGTTTGCGTGCGCCTCCATCTCATCGGCAGACCGCCGGTAGAAATGCTCGTCGATCACATCCGCGTCTCGCAGCGTGACCGGTGCCGTCGCGATGATCTTCAGTTGTGGATATTTCGCGCGGATCGCGTCGAAAAACTGATCGAATCGTCCTTCGTATCCGCCCGGCTTCCGGTCGAACTGATCCTCATTGCCCACCTCCACGTATTCCAGCGAAAACGGCGTCGGATGCCCGTCCCTCGCGCGCTCCGCGCCCCATTTCGTACTCGCGTCTCCAGTAACGTACTCGATTTCGTCTAGCGCCTCGTCCACGTAGGGCTGCAAATCGGCGCCGGGTGCGAAATTCGCTCCGTTGCGCAGCGAGTATCCCGCATAAACCGCGAGCAGCGGCTGCATGTGCAGGTCTTCGCACCACTCCAGAAATTCCAGCAAGCCCATTCCATCCGATGACCAGTACCGCCACGCATCATCCATGTGGCCGGGCCGCTGCGAAATATCGCCAATCGTCGTCTTCCAGTTGAACCGCGTCGGCGCCGAATTGCCCTCCAGATAATTTCCGCCAGGGAAGCGCAGGAACGCCGGCTTCATATCGGCCAGCAACTGCATCAGGTCTTCGCGGTTCCCATTCGCGCGATTCGCGTACGTCGGCGGAAAGAGTGAAACAAGTCCAAGCCAGATCGTGCCGGGACGATTCGCTGAAATCACGAATCTGTTCGCGCCCGAGGGAATCGTCTTGCCCGTAGTGAGTGTCGCGTCATATTTCTGCCACGAAGACCCGATCTTCGGAATTTGCGCCGTAGCGACGACTGTTCCCGAGTCTTTGTTCACGATCGCCACGGTAAGCGGCCCCTGAAATCCGTCCGCCTTTGCATAAATCGTTGCCTGATATTTCGTGTCGGCCTTTGCCGGAATGCCCCAAAATCCCTCGTTCGCCGCGCCGACCACGCCCCGTCCGCTCGCGCTTGTCACCGTCAGCTTCAGGCTTGCTGGAATCGCATCGTTCAAATGCGTCGAAGAATCGAGCGCAATCGAGCCGCTCGCGCCGCCCTCTTGCACGAGGTCCCAATACACCGGCTGCGTGGCATCCTCTTTGAAATTCCTGTTGCGCACCAACTCCCCATAGAGGCCGCCGTCGTACGAGTGATTGATTTCTTCCGTCATCAGCCCATAGAGTTGCGGGCTCACCGGCGCAATCGTCTTGTCCGCGGTGATCTGCACGCTCACCGGCCCTGCGCTTTGTGCCAGCGCGCCCGCCGCGCCGAACACCAAACACAAGACCAGGCAGAATCCGGCGACCAAGTATTTCCGCGCGGTCTCGCTAAGCGCCGTGCTGAGCATAAGAGTTCTCCAGGAGAGCATGTAATTGTCGGTCTTGCAG
>JBOGMU010000177.1:0-3000 GCA_050746865.1 Candidatus Acidiferrales bacterium | reverse complement strand
GAGGATATTGATGCGAACCTTAGTAGCGGACGCAGCGTGACGCGGGCGCACATTTCGCAGACTTCTTGGAATTTCTTTTCCGTTCTCGGCACGCAACCCGTATTGGGACACGGCTTCGCTCTAAAGGATGACGTTGACGCGTCGGGGCTAGGATTGCCTGGTCGCAACGCGGAGGCCGTGATTGGCTACGGTTTATGGCAGGAGCTTTCTGGGGGCGATCCGAGAGTACTGGGCACCACAATTCGAGTCGACGGAAATCCGCTTACGATCATTGGTGTCGCGCCGCCACACTTCGATTACCCGAATAAAACGGTTATCTGGAAGCCTGGAGCTTTCACCCGGGGCAACGACGGCTGGGTAGCTATTGGGAGGCTGAAACCGGGAATCTCATTAGCGCAGGCACAAGCCGCGTTTGCCGCAGAAACAGAGCGAGTCTCGCTGGACCGAAACAACAACCATAATCCAGTTCCGAAGATGGTTTCGCTGAGGGATGCGCTCTTGGGGCCCGTAAAGGACGCGTCACTGATGCTGATGGGCGCGGTGCTTTTAGTTTTGCTGATTGCGTGCACGAATATTGCGAATCTCTTGATGGCGCGCACGACCGAGCGCGGCACAGAACTCTCCGTGCGCGCCGCGCTAGGAGCAAGCCGCGCCAGACTTGCACGACAGTTGCTGACGGAATACCTGCTTCTCGCCGCTGTGGCCGGATTGTTGGTCGCATTTTGGACGACTTCGCTCGCGGCGAAAGTCGAGCCACCGCCTCTTGGCGCGCAGTCCTATTCGATCCTTAACGGACCGGTCCTGATTTTCGCCGTGGTGGCGTCGGCACTTACGGCATTGCTGTTCGGCGTTCTGCCATCTCTGCACGTCATTAAAACAGGCGCGTTGGGTGCGCGAGGCTCTGTGAGAACTCGCCGCTCGCGTATGGTTCACGATGGTCTGGCTGTCGTACAGGTGGCGCTCACAATCATTCTTCTCGCAGCGGCAGTATCGGTGGGAAGTGCTTTCGCGCACCTGATGAGTACCGATCGCGGCTACAGCGTCGCGGGAGTTGCCACCGTAAGCGTCTCATTGGGTGGCACAACTCACCAGGGCAATGGGAGGGAGTTGGCTTATTTTGAGGAGGTTCTTGACCGTATTCGTAGTCTTCCCGGCGTGCGTAGCGCCAGTGCCACGGAATTCCTGCCGCTTTACGCGACGACATTTATTGGAGGACCGTTTGGCATCGATGGGCATCGAGCGCCTCACGGTTCCATGGCGGTTCCCGTATTCTCAGACTATTTCGAGACTATGGGCGGACGAATCCTCTATGGACGCGAATTCACTGACGCGGAAGTACGCTCCGGCGCCAAGGTCGCCGTCGTCGACGAACGATTCGCCAGAGCCTTTGGATCGCCAGCCAATGCCCTGGGACGACAACTCACGCTTGCCGGCGCGCCGCCGTTTGTGCCCACGGGTTCCAAAATCGTGGGTGTAGTCAGAAGCATGCACTATGAAACTGATCCGACAGTCGCAAACGAATTTCAGGTATTCGTGCCGGCGAAAAATCCAGGAAGTTTTTTCTCGCCCACGTTCGTGGCCCGCGTCGACGACCGGGCGGAAGATCACCTTGCTGCGGTCCGCGACGCGATTCAGTCAGCAGACCCGCAGGTGCCGGTCTATAGCGTTAAGACGATGCAGCAGCGCCTCGACGAGGTGTTCGCTCGCCCAAGTTTTTACCGAACCGCTATCTGGAGTTTTGCGGCTTTCGCGCTACTACTGACCATGATCGGTGTTTACGGCCTGCTCGCTTATGGAGTCGCCCGACGCACTAACGAAATCGGTATACGCATGGCGCTCGGTGCAACACGAGGCCGCCTTGTCCGTATGGTCCTTCGAGAAGCATTGCTTCTGGTCTGCATTGGCCTCGCTATCGGCGTTCCTCTTGTGTTCTCTATCCGTAACGTCGCTGCTGGCTTGATCGGAGAGTCGGTGGCGAATCTTGGGGAACCAATTACCGCAGGGGCGATAGCCATAATCGTAGCCGCGCTTCTCGCTTCATACCTACCCGCTCGCCGCGCAATGAAGGTCGATCCGATGGTCGCCCTCAGACACGAATGAATAGGCAAATACCATGAGCGAGATCGAAGCAGCAACAATGGGGATTCAACATTGTTTCACCGGATGCCACACGTCTTTAGGTGTAACGGCCGACTCGCCTTCCAGTCGGGCGCTTTCGTTTCCGGCGTCCGCCTTTGACTTTATTTTTCGTAGCGCCCGCCTTTGCCCCGCGCCTCGCAGCGGGGACGCGCGTTTTTTGCGCGAGGCGGGCAGCCTTTGGCTTTGCGGCTGCGTGTTTTAGTGGCCACGCTCGCCGAATGCTTTGAGATACGAGTAGAGGAGGATTGCACATGCGACCAGATCGTTGGTTGAAGAAGCTGTCATTCTGGCTGCGCTCCCTCCTGCACCGGCGAGAACTCGATCGAGAACTCGACGACGAAATCGCATACCATCTCGACGCGAAGACAGAAGAAAATATCAGCAAGGGAATGACGCCCGCAGAAGCCCGCCGCACGGCGTGCCTTGAGCTAAGCGGCGTTGAGCAGGCCAAAGAACGCGTTCGCGCCGAGCGCGTCGGCGCATGGCTGGACACACTCGTTCAAGACACCCGCTACAGTCTGCGCACTCTACGCAAATCCCCCGGCTTTACCACAGTCGCCATCCTCACCCTAGCCCTCGGCATCGGCGCCAACGCCACTATCTTCTCGATTCTCGATCCACTTCTGCTTCGCAAACTGCCGGTCCAAGATCCAGATTCGCTCGTATTTTTAGGCAACGCCGGCCTCTGGAACTTGGCTCGTAACGTCGATTACGACACGGCAATCATGTCTGAACTCAACGCATTTCGCCACTACCAGGACGAGAACCGGGTATTTTCTGCTCTGTTGTTTTTCACAGAGACTGAAGATTACGACCTCACGCGCGGCGAGGAAGCTTCATCCGCATCGGGCGAGACGGTCT
>JBOGMU010000176.1:0-55968 GCA_050746865.1 Candidatus Acidiferrales bacterium | reverse complement strand
GCCGCTGAGCAACACAACATCAAGAGGCCAACAAAGGTGAAAAGGGAACGACGGAATACCATGAGAAGCCTCCTTCCTAATCAGGCCCGTATCCTAGCGCAGGCCGAGTCCGCCACCAATCACTACTCACAGTCACGCAGTACTATGTCCGTATTTCCCACAATTGAAACCGCTTTTTGCGCGTGCTACCCTTCGTTGTTTTTGAAGGTGAGGACCAGAAGATAATGAAAAAAAGCGGCAAGGATCAGAAGCCTGAATGCGCTGGCGAGAATCGGGAATCATAAGTTACGAGGCACAATTTCTAATCGACAACCTGCGATTAGAAATCGATCTAACTCTCGTGCTCTCAACAAAAAGGCGATTTCTAAGCGACAAAAAAAGGGACTTTTTGTAGAAAATTAGCCATCTCAGGGGACCAAAAAACCCGGCAATCCGGCGTCCGTCGGCATCGATTCGTACCAGATACTCTTTCCTTACAGCACCCTTGCGCCGCCAAGCTTGGGCCGGTTTTCTCCCTTATTCTTATACGACAGCGCCATGACCCAGCCATCCGATTTCCGTGGCACCAACGGGACCGACCGCCGCGCATCTGCGGCCGATTCGCCCCGAGGCTCGCGCTCGCAGCAGGACACCATCCTGCTCAGCGACGTTCCCGACGCCGAAGCGCTAATCGCCTCTTCTCAGGATACTCCGAGCCAGGCCGCGCCGGTCAATCCCGCGAGCTTGCATCTCAGTTCTGCCGCGATAGCTGCTCTTGGCCAACGCTACGACGTTCTCGATGCAGCTGGACACGGCAGCATGGGCAATGTCTACAAGGCCCGCGACCGCGAAACTGGCGAAATCGTCGCCTTGAAGCTCTTGAAGCCCGAAATCGCGTCCGATCAGCAGATGATGGACCGCTTCAAAAACGAGCTTCTCTTCGCGCGCAAAATCACTCACAAAAACATCTGCCGCGTCCACGAATTCAACCGCCTCGGCGGCATCGCTTGCACCTCGATGGAATTCATCGAAGGCGAAAGCCTCCGCTCCGTCCTGAATCGCTTTGGCGCTATGTCCTTGCGAAAGGGAATCGACCTCGCGCAGCAAATGTGCGCCGGTCTGAAAGAGGCTCATGCGCAGGGCATCGTGCATCGAGACCTGAAGCCCGAAAACGTGATGATCGATTCACGCGGCAACGTGAAGATCATGGACTTCGGGATCGCGCGTTCCATGGAATCGCTCACGCGCATGACGGGCGCAATGGTCGGCACCCCAGCTTACATGGCGCCCGAACAAGTTTCCGGCAAGCCCGTCGACTACCGCACCGACATTTACTCCCTTGGCCTGATCCTCTACGAAGTCTTCACCGGCACGCAGGCGTTCACGGCAGACAATGCCGTGGCTGTCGCGATGAAGCAGTTGCATGAATCGCCCGCGCCTCCTCGCGAAATCGAACCCGGCATCCCGGTTCCGATCGAACGCGCCATTCTCAAATGCCTCGAGAAGGAACCGCAGAGCCGCTTCCAATCGGTCGCCAGAATGGAAAACATTTTCTCATCTTCGGCCGTATCGGCGGCTCCTCTGGCCGGGAGCAGTACTACCGCAGGTCGCGCGACACAGGACGCGATCGCCCTCCAGCCGACAATCGCGCTGCCGACCGAAGCGCCAGTAATCCAAGCAGCGGCGCAGCCGAAGCCATCCCGAGGAAAATGGGTCGCGGCCAGCGTCGCTTTCGCCATCATCGTGCTATTTGCGGCAGGCGCGGCAAAATGGGCCCAAAATGCGCAACTAGCGGCCAAATTGCCGCCACCTACGGTGCTATCTGCGCCAAAATTGCCCGATTTTGCCCTAACGCAACCCGTTCCCGAGCCCGCATCGGTTGCTCCCACATCTCAACCCGCCACAACTGCCGCGCCATTAGCGGCCTCCGTCTCCACTCCGGCTCAAGCCCAGAGCTCGACACCCACAGCACAAGTGAACGAGGCGCCATCAAGTTCGCAGCAGCGCTCCAATCCAGGAATCACAAAGACCTCACCAGCGAACCCGGATCAGAATCTGGCGAACATGGCGTCCGGCGCAGCCCAGCCAATGGGATCTGTCCTTCGCGGCAACGCTCCATCGTATATCTCGGTAGCGCGATTCGATCGAGAAGACCGCGCCCAAGACGCATCACGCAAAATACAAGGCCTCGGGCTCACGTCCGTTGTTGTTCCGCGCCGGATGGAGGGCGGCAAGCGAGGTTTTGTTGTGTTATCCGGTCCGTTTCCACCGGCGCGCATCCCCAGCGTGATTGATTGGCTCCGAGCGCAAGGTTTTCAAAATATCCGCGAAGTGAAAATCCCCAGCGGCGAGTTGCGCGGCCGCAATCCAGCTTTGGATACGACAAACGGTTTCGATGGGAGCACCGAGTGAGTACTACAGCCAAACCAATGACTGTATCGGCTCTGGATTTCGCCACGCGCTCGGATATGGGGCGAGCCCGCGAAAACAACGAAGACAATTTCCAGGTTGGTGCCGAATTGGGGCTTTTTATCCTCTCCGATGGAATGGGCGGACTCGACGCGGGCGAGGTCGCAAGCAAGCTCGCCGTGAAGACAATTTACGCACACTGCCGGGACGCAGAGTCGAATCCGGACTTGCCTTTCGAAGGGGATCGTATCGATGGCGCGTCCGAAACCTCCAATCGACTAGCGAGCGCAGTTCGCCTGGCAAATAAGCTAGTTCGAGCGGCCGCGGCTGAAGCAGCGACTACGGAGTATTCCGACAGGGGATCGGGCGGTTCTTCGAAATCCGCAAAAGGCATGGGCGCTACGGTAGTTGCACTGCAATTCTTTGCCGATCGCGTAAGCGTCGCTCACGTTGGCGACAGCCGGGCCTATCGGCTTCGCGGTAGCGACTTTTTGCAGCTAACAGATGATCACTCGCTGGTTGCGCAGCAAGTTCGCGAGGGTCATATGACCGAAGCCGAGGCGGAATCGAGTCCTCTGAAGAATGTGCTGATGCGCGCGCTCGGCGTCGATGAAATGATTGAAGTCGAAGTCGACGAGGAAATCGCGATGGCAGGCGACACATACCTCCTCTGTTCCGACGGGCTGACGCGCGAACTCTCGGACGGCCAGATCGCCGCGGTTCTGGCGGAAATGACGGATGCGCAAGGCGCGGCCGACCAATTAATCGACCTCGCAAATCTGGCAGGCGGGGGAGACAACATCACTGCAATAGTTGTACGAGTTGGTCCAAAGTCCGGCAGAGCACTGGCAAAAATCGGACGCTGGATCACACGCTCCGGAAAAAACTAACGAGATCGAGAAGGCTGAAGGAGAAACGAATGCCAAAGCTGACGCTAAAGTTTGACAAGGCAATCCTCGGCGAAGTTCCTGTCGGCTCGAAGGAAGTAAGCATCGGGCGTTCGCCCGACAATGCGCTCGTAATCGACAATCCCGCCGTATCGCACTATCACGCGCGTGTCTTTAATGAAGAAGGCCGCATGATGCTCGAGGACTTTGGCAGCATGAATGGCACATTTGTAAACGGTCAACGTATAAAAATGGTTATGCTGAAGCCGGGCGACTCCGTGACCGTGGGTAAGCACACTATCGTCGTGTCCGATGCAAATGACATGGACGGGTTCGCGCCAGCTGGCGCCAGCGTCGCGAGGCCGGCGGCGCCAAAGATCAATGAAACGGTGATGCTCGATACGAAAGAGCGGCGCGAGTTTTTGCGAAAGATCGCAGCCGTCGGCGAAAGCGCGCAGGTCGCTCCGGCGCGCGTGAAAGTAGCCACGTTGATCGTACGAAGAGGCAAGACAGACCGCCAGGAATATGCTCTGACGGACAAGCTGACGGTCGTAGGAAAATCGGGGCTCGCAACGGTGAAACTGAAGGGTTGGTTCGCACCGAAGGCAGCGGCGCAGATTAATCGGCGCGAGGACAACTCATATTACATCGGCGCGGCGGATAAGATACCGAGTGTGAATGGCAATCCCATCTCGCATCCGACGAAACTATCCTCGGGCGATGTAATCGCGGTGGCTGGTATCGAAATGGAGTTTGTGCTTCGCGTCTAGGACTCGTTCGCGGGTGGGACGGGAATCGCCCGGCGGCGATTTCCGTCGCGGCTATTTCAATTGGCTCTGCATATTCTGTTCGAGAAATTCCTTGGTGAGAGCCCAGGCCAGCGCCGCCGCTTTCGCGCTATAGTTCGGTCCGCCATCTCGAAAAAATGCATGATCTGCAAACGAGATCTTCACGTTGACAAATTCCTTCCCCGCCTCTTGTAGAGCGTCTTCAATGGGTCGCGTTTGCTGCAGTGGAATGTGCTTGTCGAGACCGCCCCAGAAAAAGAGCATCGGCGCATTCAATCCCGGAGCAAGCGGCAAAAGAGATGGGCCACGCGTGCTCGGTCCAATGCCGCCTCCGTAAAACGAAACGGCGGCTTGTAGCGGTACTGTGGCAGATGCAAGGTATGAGGTGCGTCCGCCCATGCAGAATCCGACACATCCGACACGGGTAGAATCCGCCTGTGGGTCCTTCTGTAGCCACGAAAATGCGGCTCGGATATCGCTTTGCTGGTTTTCATTCGTGAGCGCCTGCATGTGGGGCATCACTGCGGAAAAATCGGTATAGCTCAATTCACCGGGCGCAGTTCGGTGAAACAATTCAGGCGCAATCGCTACGTACCCTTCCCGAGCGAACCGCTTGGCAACATCCCGGATGTGTCCCGTGACACCAAACGCCTCTTGAAAGATCATCACTCCCGGTGACTTGCCTCCGGCTGCCGGACGCGCCACGAATGCATCCATGGACGTGCCGTCCGACACCGTAAGCGTTAGTTTTTCCGCAATCGTTTCCGTCATTCGCCTTCCTCCTGTGAGCGCTTAGCGCGAATGCGCGTCGAAAACTGATATTATCGTGAACCTAGGAGTCTTTCGGAGGAAAAGAAACATGCCTGAGTCTGAACCGAGCAGGGAAGAGCTACTCGCGCGAATCGCCGAACTGGAGAAGAAAAGCGGATCGCGTCCAAAGGGAACTCTCGAGTTTCGCGTCGGGGAGAAGGGTGGCGTAAGTGTGTATGGGCTGGGCAGATTCCCGGTCACGCTGTACTACGAGCAGTGGATACGGCTTCTCGATGCTGCGGGGGACCTGCGCAAGTTCATGGAAGAGAATAAATCGCGACTCAAGCTGAAGACGCAGGAATAGTCAGCAAAACGGAGAACCTTCGGCGAGCAGCGGCATAAGGGCGGCCATTAGTCCGCCGGAGCCTTCCGTCTTCGATACGACTACATCGACTCCGACAGCCTTGGCCATCGCCTTCCCGATAGAATCCTGATACAAGGTGAAGACGATGATGCGTGACTCCGGCGCCTGTTTTTTGATAACGGAAGCTGCTTCTATGCCATTCATCGAAGGCATAGAAAGGTCCATTAGGATCAGGCCAGGTTTTCGTTCGGTAGCTATCGCGATGGCCTCGACGCCGTTAGCGGCTTCTCCGCAGATGCGCATGCGCATGCACACTTCCAAGAATTTGCGGATAGCGGACCGGACGGTGCTGCTGTCATCGACTATTAATACCGAATTGGCGCAACTTTCCACGACCCTCAATAGTTGTGCAATCCCCTGATGGGCGCAATACTGTATTTACACTAGCAATGAACAGTGGCATCTGCCAATACACGAAGAAGCGGCACTGTGGCAGGCCAGAGATGAACGATAAGTCTTGTGCTTACAGCGATTTCCATTGTAGGTCAATTGCAGAAGCACAATGCGCCGGTGTTGTGCTGCGCTAATTCATTGACCCAGAGGCCGTCCGTCTGTAAGATTTCCGACCAAGTTCGCCTTTGTCCGGGCGGCTAAGCAAACTAGTCTGGTCGGAGAGAAACCATGAAAAGGTTCGCATGGGCCCTGTTCCTCTTGTGTTCTTTTGTGCTACTGCTTTTTGCAAGCGCGCCAACTGTTCGTGCGCAATCGAAGCCGGTGGCAACTCCTACGTCTTGCATCGCGGCACCTTCGCCAGCCGGCGGCGCGGCGGGCGCGGCAGCGCCTGCGGCAGCACCGGCGCAGCCTCAAGGTCGTAAGAAGCGCATCGCAATCTTTGATTTTGATTACGCTACGGTGCAAACGAACAGTGCCGCCGTGTTCGGAACAAATGTCGACGTAG
Organism: Candidatus Acidiferrales bacterium; assembly: GCA_050746865.1. GTDB lineage: Bacteria > Acidobacteriota > Terriglobia > Acidiferrales > UBA7541 > Palsa-295. Next base: position 49,833 of record JBOGMU010000176.1, on the reverse strand, counting down.
GCAAGGGCATTTCGGATCTGCTCGTTAAGTGCCTTGTGCAGGATGGGACTTACTCCGTGATCGAGCGGCAGCAACTAGACAAGATTCTGAGCGAACAGAATTTCTCGAACAGCGACCGTGCGAACCCAACCTCTGCGGCGCAAATCGGCAAAATACTCGGCGTCGATGCGATTATCGTTGGCAGCGTGACACAATTCGGCAATGACAACAAAAATACGAAAATCGGCGGCGCCGGCGCAGGTCTCGGAGGGTTCGGAGTAGGCGGCTTTGGAAGGAAGAAGAGCAAAGCCGTTGTGATGCTCGACGCGCGCATAGTTAACATCGACACCGCGGAAATTCTGGGCGTAGCCGAAGGGAAGGGCGAATCGGAACGCGACAGCACTTCTTTGCTAGGCGGAGCGGGCAACTGGCACGGCTTCGGAGCGGGCGGCGTGGATTTCGGCAGCAGCGATTTTCAGCAGACGATCATTGGGGAAGCCGTGACCGAGGCGGTGAACCAGCTTAGCTCAGGCCTGGTCGCCGATTCATCAAAGTTTGAGGCGCGTACCGTCACCGTAAGCGGGCTCGTGGCAGCGGTCGATGGTGGGCAAGTGATTCTCAACGTCGGCTCCAAAGCGGGTGTGAAGGTTGGCGACCAGCTTACGATCGAACGGGTCACAAAAGAAATTAAAGACCCCACGACGGGCGCCGTTATCCGGCGGATGACGACACCTGTGGGAGTAGTGAAGGTGACCGACGTCGACGCACTCTCATCGGTATGCACGCCTGTTTCCGGTTCAGGATTCAAGGAAGGCGACGCGGCAAAGACAGTAACCCAATAACGCAGCTATCAAAACAGCAGTGCAAGAGGAGAGGACTTTTTCCGCCTATTGCACTGTGCTGCTATGATGCGCGCGCACGCGAATGTTTGTAGTGCCGCCAAAACAGGTAGCCCGCAACAAATATCCCGCCGGCGATGGCCCAACTGGCTTTCTCGAGATACCCGAGCATGCTCTGAAATTCGTTGGCTATCCCATATCCGACGAAAGCCATGCTGCAAACCCACGCGACGGCGCCGAGCATGTTGTATGTCAAAAACCGCCGCCATTCCATCCCAAGGCTGCCGGCCAGCGGGCCGAAGATCGTGCGCAATCCAAAAATATAGCGTGCCCAAAAGACGGCCATTCCACCGTGTCGTTTGATGAGATCGCGTCCGGCCTTTAAGTCCTGTTCGTCGATCGGAAGATGCTTGCGGCCCCATCGAATCAACGAGTCTCCATAGTGGCGCCCAAGAAGATAGCCGACGTTATCGCCCAGGATGCACGTCGCGATCGCGGCCAGTATGAGCCACTGGATATGCAATCCCGAATGTTTATGTGCGTAAAAGCTCGCCAGCATGAGCGTTGACTCACCCGGCAAAGGAAGCCCCGCATTCTCGCCAAACAGCGCAATACACAGCGCCCAGTAGCCCCATGAGGAGAGCAGATGCTGGAGCGCCTGATCTAGCCAGCCCATGAGTCGCCAATGCCAGGGAAGCGTACGTTCGTAGTGCGTTGCCGACTGGAAGATTTCTCTGAGCCTCGATCCGTAGTCGGCAAACGGTGAATGGTCTCTTTCCGCAACGTGCTAAGGGGATTTCCTGGAGCGTAGAACTCAAGTCGAAAGAGGCACTCCGAATGCGGCCGAGGCCGTCACAAAGCCGACGGCCTCACGCGCGCATTCTTAAGCAGCTTAGGCGTGCCGAACCTGATGTTGAATCGGTGTAGTGCTGGTTGTTGCCGTTGGGAAATGCTTGTGTGCGGTCGATGCCCCACCAAGAGCTGCCAGCCAGCCGAGAAACAGCGCGACGAATAGAGACCATCCGAGATATGAGAACATGTTGAGCACGTATGCGTTGTGTACGCCTCCAGCGACATCGGTGTTCCCGAAAGCGTTTCCACCGATGACGACAATCAGCAAGGCGGAGGTTACCGCAAGTCCAAACATAATCATTCCGTGCGTCATCCCTTCACGAGCATTCGTGGTGTTTGCGAATCCCCCGGTTATCCGGCCAGCCACAAACATCGCGATAATCGTAAGAATGATGCTCCAGATGGCCATTCCTACACTCATGCCGGAAACGGGCGCCGTCGCATTGGGACTCGCCGAACTCGCGAATATTCCCAAGCCGAGCGCACCGAAGACCGACCAGATGGCAATAAAGGTGAATACACCGGCCCAGATAGCGCCCCAATTAGGACGACCAAGGACCGAAACGGTTTCGACTTGATTATTCATGTCTGCCATATTTTCCTCCTCTGAAACATTCGACAGTTATCGTGACGCGCGTTGCAAAAACGTCGAAGGGTTCACCTTCTATCCTTCCCCAGCGGTACAGTTTTTGAATACCAGAGTCGATGTAAGGTCAACGTTGATTTCCCGTATTCTGGATGGCGGAAATTCGAAAGCGCAATAAAAACAGTATGGTTGCGCACCGGAAGCGCTCGGACACCGAAATTCTGCCGCGTTTCTATCGGACACCGGCCGCCTTCAGTACGGGCGTGTCTTCCACTTCTGCAATAGTCAAACGCAAGACGCGGACACGTTGTCCTTCATGAAGTCTCTGCAGAAGGATGTCGGCGCCGTTGTCGAGCCGGACCGCATCCCGGTGCGTGTTCGCAGCAGCCGAAAGCTGTGTAAACGTGACGATCTCGGCCGGTCCCGATTTGGCAAAACGCTGCACGTCCTCCGGCATATCGCGAACGAGCAAGCGAGCGCCGGGCGGAACGCAAACGGCGATCGCCTGGTTGGGTTCGGCATCCCGGAAGAAGTCCTTTATCGCCTCCCAGATAGCGCGGTATCCAAGTTGCGGCATTGTGCCGGGGGCTGAAGTCGACGGTGCTGGAACGAGGCCAACCGTTCCGGTTGAGAAACGATGTACAACTAGATCGTCACCTTCGTTGGCCAGGCGATTCGGAACTCCCATCAATGAGTAATCACACATGGGAAAGTCTCCTTTTAGAGATTTGGGTGGCGTCCGGCGCGTTTTTCGCTCCGAAGACAGCCGAGGGGAACATCAGCTTAACCGAACCTTCGTTCAGCACGGCAACATGTTCATCAACTGTGGGAGGGCCACGCCACTGAAGCAAATATCTGCCGCAGGTCGCATGCTCGTCTATACAGCCGTTGCGGTAATTTGAAAACAAGTGCGCGGCAACCGACGACCCGACGCGATTCAGGCATTGGCACGTAAGATGTTGTTTGGAGAATCTTTTTAGCGGAGGCTGAGGGAATCCGCTGCGGCGCGGGCCCAATCTAGGACCTGCGACGGCAGAATGCCAAGGTACAACGTACCCGCTGCAGCTAACGACAACGCTACCGTGAGCGCCGGGCGCACTTTCGTTGGCACGTACTGCTGCTCGGGGTCCCAGAAGTACATGGAAATGATCACGCGAAGGTAATAGTACGCACCAATCACGCTGTTCAGAGCGGCGATGACAACGAGCCAGACGACGCGAGAGTCTAGCGCCGCCTGGAACGCGAAGAATTTTCCCAGAAAACCACCTGTCGCCGGAAGCCCCAAAAGCGAAAGCAAGAAAAGTGAGAAGCACACAGCGAGGACAGGCTGTTTTGAGCCCAAACCCGCATAATCCTTCAATTCGAGACGTTGCTCATCTTGCTGGCCGAGATGAGACACAACGAGAAACGCGCCAATTTTCATAAGCGAGTAGGCTGCCAGATAGAACAGGATCGCGGCTATGCCAATGTCGGTTCCCGCGGCAAATGCGACAAGGATATACCCCGCGTGCGCTATGGACGAGTACGCCAGCATTCGCTTAACGTTCGTTTGCATGAGCGCGCCGAGATTACCGATCGTCATGGTTAGTACGGCGGAAACCCAAATTACCCAGAACCAGACGTCTGTAGCCGAACCAAATGCGACATAAAAAATGCGGAGCATCACGGCAAATGTGGCAACTTTCGGCGCGGAAGCGAGCAGCGCCGTGACCGGAGAGGGTGCGCCTTCATAAACGTCCGGCGCATAGATGTGGAACGGCGATGCGACTACCTTGAAACCGAGCCCCACGAAAATAAGCCCAAGGCCAAAGAGAGGAAGTATGGAAGCAGCAGCCTTAGGATCAATCGGGTTGACCTTAAAGGCTGTCTGAATCAAGTCAATACGCGTGGTGCCCGTCGCGCCGTAAACCATGGCGATGCCGTACAGGAAGAATGCAGTGGCAAACGAACCCAGGACGAAATATTTAAGAGAAGCTTCATTTGATTTCGGCGCTCGGCGACGATAACCGGCGAGGATGTAAGTGGAGATAGAACTCATTTCGAGGCCGACGAAGGCCGTAACGAGCTCATTCGCGCTTGCGAGAATTCCCATCCCAGCGGTGGCGAAGAGAACTAGCGCATAAAATTCGCCGCTCTGCATGCCTTGCATATCGAGGTAATCCATCGAACCAAGAATCACCAGGATTGCGGCGAAAATAATGACCGCATGAACAAAGATGCTGAAATAGTCGCCGACGATTAAATTGCTATAACCTGCAGGACCTGCGTCGGCCGTCACGTGCAGCATCGCCGCAATCGAATGCGAAGAAAAGATCGCGCCGAACAAAGCGAACCAACCAAGTTTGCGCTTGCCGGCTTTGCTCACAAAGGGATCGATGAGCATTGTGAGAATGCCGAACAAACAGAGGTACATGTCCGGCGCGACGCGATAGAGATTTTGCATTTGAACAGAAGAGGGCAGACTCACGGGCGCACCCGCCCTTTATCGAGCGAAACGAGCAAGTGATGCTCCGGTCCAGACGGAATTGAGCCATATTGCAACGGGACAGCGCCAGACTTCAGGCGATGCGCTGCGGCTGCTCGATCCATTTGTTGGAGCATGTTGTCTGTAGATACGGCCATGCGGCGCGTAAACATGGGAGACGCGACGCCCATAACGATGATCACCACGGAAATGACGGCGAGAATTAGTTTTTCGCGGCCGGACGCGTCACGCAACGAGCGGTTCTTTTCGACTGTTACTTCGCCGAAGGCCACACGTTGATAGGCCCACAATAGATAAATTGCCGAAAGCACGGCGCCACTCGTGGCCCAAGCGGCCCAAGCATGATTCGCGGCAAAGGTTCCGATCAGGATCAAGAATTCACCGATGAAGCCGTTGAGAGGCGGCAGCGCGAGCGAAGACAGCGCGATGAAAAGAAAGAAAGCCATCAGGATGGGCATCGGATTCGCGAGGCCGCCAAACTGCTTGATTTCATGTGTGTGGCGCCGGTCGTAAAGCATGCCGACGCAAAGGAAGAGCGCGCCCGTGGAAACGCCGTGATTCAGCATCTGGTAGATAGCGCCTTGGATAGCGGTGCTGTTGAAGGCGAAAATGCCGAGCACGACAAAGCCGAGGTGGCTAACAGATGTGTATGCGACGAGGCGCTTCAGGTCAGTCTGCACGACGGCGACAAGCGCGCCGTAGACAATTCCGATGATCGCAAGAACGCCGATGACCGGAGCCGCGCGATGCGCCGCATCTGGAAATAGCGGCAGGCAGAAGCGCAGCATTCCAAACGTGCCAAGCTTCAGCATAACGCCCGCCAGAATCACCGATCCGGCGGTGGGCGCTTCGGTGTGAGCATCAGGCAGCCAGGTATGAAAAGGGAAAAGCGGCACCTTGATCGCAAACGCGAGGAAGAACGCGCAGAAGAGCAAAAGTTCAGTCGTCGGGGAAAGCGTTATGCTCTGCGCGAGCTGCTGCTGAATCGATGGCAGGTCGAACGTCCCGGTGAGGTTAAATAACCAGAGAATCGCCACCAGCATCAAGATCGATCCGAACATCGTGTACAGAATGAATTTGATCGCCGCGTAGACGCGGCGATCGTGTCCCCAAATACCAATGATGAAATACATCGGAATCAGCATCACTTCCCAGAAAACGAAAAACAGAAAGAGATCAAGAGACACGAAGACGCCGATCATGCCCGTCTCCAGGATGAGCAGAGAAATAAAGAAGCCTTTGGCGCGATCGTGAATCGAATTCCAGGAAGCTAGAATGGCCAAGGGTGTGAGGAACGTGGTGAGTAGAATCAGGAACAAGCTGATTCCATCGACCCCCATGTGATAGTGAATCGCCTGGCCGATCCATGCGCGGTTCTCAACCAGTTGGTAGTTCGCCTGGGCCATATTGAATTTGGGCAAGAGAAAAAGCGAGAGGACGAATTCCGCGAGCGAGGCGGCCAAGGCAATGCGCCGGATCCAAATGTCCTCTTCTTTGCGCAGCATTAAGAGCGCCGCGCAGCTCAGCAGCGGAAGAAACGTGATTACCGTTAATAAGAACGATTGCGTTCCCACGCTAATGCCTCATTCCCAGGACTCCGAGCAAGAGCGCCGTGAATCCGACGGCGCCGATGATCACCCACGTCGCATAACTGCGTGCGTTTCCGGATTGCAGCTTCCGCGCTTGGCCGCCAGCTGCCCGGGCTGCATCTGCTGCGCCATTCACCGTGCCGTCGATCATGCCTTCGTCGACGACATGCCAAAGGATATGCTCGGAGCCCCATATCAGAGGCTTCACGACTACCGCGCCATAGAGTTCATCGATAAAATATTTGCCATAGACAAGCTTGTATAGACCACCGAGACTCTTCGCCAGACGTTTCGGTCGATCCGGATCGCCAAGGTAGAGGAACCACGCGATAGCGAGGCCGATCACACCGGCCAAAACCGCGAAGCCGGAGAAATCAAGCTCGAGGGCATGTGCTGGTTCGGGAATATTCGGTGCGAGCGCCGCAGCATTGACAAAGACAGGCTTCAGGAAATTCGCGAAGTAGTCGGGACCATCCCAGAGCTTTGGCGCAGCGAACCACCCTCCGACGGTGGAAAGTAGCGCAAGGATGCACAGCGGCGTCAACATGATCCAGGGTGATTCGTGCACATGGACGTGATGCTCGTCATAGCGCTGCCGACCGAAGAATGTAAGGAAGATCAACCGGAACATATAGAACGACGTCAGTAGCGCCCCGGCGAACGCAAGCGCCCACAGCGCTTTATTCGCATATGGGCCAGAATAAGCCGCCCAGAGAATTTCGTCCTTGCTGAAGAAACCGGCAAATGGTGGGATACCGGCAATCGCGAGGGTCGCGATCAGCATCGTCCATGCTGTGACGGGAATCTTCTTCCAGAGGCCGCCCATTTTGAGCATGTCCTGCTCGCCTCCCATCGCATGAATCACGCTGCCTGCGGCGAGAAACAGGAGACCCTTAAAAAAGGCGTGCGTCATCAAGTGAAAAATGCCTGCGGTATATGCTCCCACGCCACACGCGAGTAACATGTAACCGAGCTGCGAGATCGTGGAGTACGCGAGAACCTTTTTGATGTCCGTTTGCGCCATGCCGATTGTCGCGGCATAAAATGCGGTGACCGCACCTACGATAGCGACCACAAGCATCGCGATCGGCGAGCGCGCGAAAAGCGGGTTCATTCGCGCCACGATATAAACACCCGCGGTTACCATCGTCGCAGCGTGGATCAAGGCGCTGACCGGGGTGGGGCCTTCCATCGCGTCGGGCAGCCAAACGTAGAGCGGAAGCTGGGCGGACTTGCCAATCGCACCGGCGAAAAGAAGCAGGCAGATCGCGGTAATGACGCCGAGGTGACTTTCGACGGGTGTGTTGTTCTGCGCCAGTGTTTGGAAGATACCGGCATATTCCACCGTGTGGAACGTGGCGAACACGAGCAAAATGCCGACCATGAAGCCCATGTCGCCGATGCGCGTGGTGATAAAGGCCTTCTTGCCCGCGTCTGTGGCGGACTTCTTCAGGAACCAGAACCCAATCAGCAGGTAGCTGCAGAGGCCGACACCTTCCCAACCGACGAACGTGACGAGCAGGTTCGAGCCGAGTACCAGCGTGAGCATGAAGAAGACGAATAGGTTCAGATAGCAGAAGAAACGGTAGTAGCTCGGATCGTGCGCCATGTAGCCGATCGAAAAGATGTGCACGAGCAGGCCGACGCCAGTGACGACGAGCAACATGACTACGGTGAGTTGATCAACCTGGAGCGAAAAGTCCGCGCGGAAGGGGCCGGCGATCATCCACGTGAAGTAGCTATGGATCACCGGAATCTGGTCTGCCGCGAGCTGCGAGAATTCGCGCACTGCTTCGCAAACGCAAATGAATGACAAAACTACCGAGCCAATCGCTGTAGCGTTAACGGCAGATTTCGACCAACGGTCGCGAATTGACGCGCCCACAACGCCATTAACTGCCGAACCAATCAGCGGCAGCAACATGATGATCCAAAGATGATCGAGTATTGGCATTAGAACTTGAGCAGATTCACCCGGTCAACGTTAAGCGACTGGCGCGTATGCGCGAGCGCGAGAACTATTGCCAGACCAACGGCCGCTTCCGCCGCTGCCACGACTATCACAAAGAAAACAAAAACCTGGCCGTCGAGCGCCACATGCGCAGCCGTGCTGTGCGCGCGCGAGAAAGCGACGAACGCGAGATTAACTGCGTTGAGCATCAGTTCGATCGCCATGAAAATGGTGATGATGTTGCGCTTGAACACAAATGCTACGACGCCCAAGCCAAAAAGAACTCCGCTTAGAGCCAAATAATAAGAGACCGGAATGCTCATTGGTCTTTCCTTGCCAGAACGACTGCGCCCAGGATTGCGATCAGGATCAGGATCGATGTCGCTTCAAATGGGAAGAGGTACTGCCGAAATAGCTCCGTCGAGAGCGCAAAAGTATTTGCCGGAGGCGGAGCCGCCGCGCCATTTGCAATCGCTGTGCCCGGTTCGGAATGGAAGAGCCAGTGAGAGATTTCGAGCAGAAGGACGAAACCCAACGGCAAGCCAATCCACTTTGCGATTTTCGACCAATCGGTGCGCTCTTCTTCGCCGGCGTTAAGCAGCATGATTACGAATATGAAGAGCACCATGATCGCGCCGGCATAAACAAGTATCTGAATCGCCGCGACAAAGGGCGCGCCAAGCAAGAGATACAAAACCGCCAGCGAGATCATTACAACAACCAATGACAACGCGCTGTGAATCGGTTCATGCGCAAGAATCAAAAAAATTGCCCCGAGCACCGCCGCAATAGCACAGGCGAAAAATACGATCACCGGCACGATCATGGGTGCATCACCAGCCAGACGACCGCCGTCACGACGAGATTCGCCAGCGATACCGGCAGAAGCAATTTCCATCCGAAAGACATGAGTTGGTCGTAGCGGAAGCGGGGAAGGGTACCGCGTGCCCAGACGTAGAAGAACATGAAGATAGCGATCTTCAGAATGAACCAGAACGGCGGCATCGCGTACAGTGGGAAGAAGAAACACACTGCAGCAAGCGCCAAAAAGAGACCAACAACTATCGTGAACTGCAGCTTGTGAATAATGGCCTGCAATTCCGTCACGAGGCTAAACATGCAGTAGGCCGCAAGGCCAAGAAAAATCACCACGGGAATGAACTTCTCCCATTCGCGGCCGCCAAAGGGCGAGAGCCAGCCGCCGAAGAAAAGGATCGTCGCAAGGCTCGAGACCGTAATCATATTCGCGTATTCGGCCATGAAGAACATCGCGAACTTAAAGCTCGAATATTCCGTGTGGAATCCGGCTACGAGTTCAGTCTCGGCTTCCGGCAAGTCGAACGGCACGCGGTTGGTTTCCGCGATCGCGGCCGTGATGTAGCACAGAAAGCCGACGATCTGCGGGAAAACGTTCCACCTGGGAATGAAATGCAGCCAGTAGCCGGTTTGGCCGTTTGCTCCATTCACGATGTCAGAGAGGTTTAGCGTTCCCGCCAGCAAGAGGACTCCGACGACGGAAAGCGTGAGCGAGACCTCATAGCTGATCATCTGCGCAGAACTGCGCAGCCCGCCCATAAGCGGATATTTGCTATTCGAAGACCAGCCCGCGAGCGCGACACCGTAAACGCCAAGCGACGTGATCGCAAAGAGAAAAATCAGACCGATATTGATATTGGAGACCGCGTAGACCGGCTGACCCAAGATGGTTACATCAGGCGGGCCGATGGGGAGCAGGGCTATGGCTGTAAGCGCTAGCACCAAAGCGAGAAAGGGCGCCAGGAGATACGTGATGATGTCCGACGACGGCGGCGTTACGTCTTCTTTGAAAAGGAATTTCACGCCGTCGGCCAGAGGCTGAAGCAGACCGTGGGCGCCGACATAGTACGGGCCCCAACGCGACTGCATGCGCGCCTCGACTTTTCGCTCAAAGAAGGTCAGGTATGCCAGCGCCGTCATCACCACAAATAAGGTGAGGGCTATTTTTACTAGCGATACCACCAGGACTGGGTGCTGGGTGATGAACCCCACGGTGCGTCTTTTGCCTCGTTCGTTGAGTTGAGTTTGGAACAGTAACGGCCCAGGGTGCCACTTGTAAACAAATAATCGTACGAAGAAAATACCGCGCCTTGCGGAACGTCATACTGGGCTTCGACATTCCGGCAACTAGCTGCGGAAAGCTCCGCGCCTCCCGCAATCAAACCGGCGTGTGAGAGGTTGTAACCGTGAACATTCTGACGGATTTCATCGAATGCGGCTTCGGGCGTACGCAGCCTTATGGGAGCGCCCGCGCCAAGCATGCTGAGTTGATGCGAAAGAATGCGCAGCAAGTCGAAGTCGCTGCGCGGACCTTGCGCATCCGCCGCACGTGACGTCAGTTGCACCTCGCCCGCCGTGTTCGTGAGGGTACCATCCTTTTCGTAAGTTGAAGCGGCAGGCAGGACCACATCGGCGCGCTTGGCCGTCTCCGTCAGGAACATGTCATGCACTACGAGCAACTCAAGCCCAGGAAACCGGTCAGCCCCGGACGAGACAGCAAAAGTCTTTACTGGATTCGCGCCGACGACGTATAGCGCCTTGAGCTTACCGGTCGCGGCTGCTTCCATCATGGCGCGCGCAGTGAGGCCCGGAGTCGCCGAAATCTCGCCACCCCATAGACGACCGAAACGTGCACGCTCGGCCGAGTCCGAAATTGGCGCGTAACCGGGCAAGCGATCCGGCAAGACGCCCATGTCGGATGCTCCACGCGAATTCGCGTAATCGCCAAGAGCCATATACTTCGCTTGTCCGCCGAAACGTGCGCCAAGAGATACTAGGTCGCGAATCGCAGCGCCCTGGATATCCGCACCGAATAGGACGACGACATCGCCGGACGCTTCCAGCGCTGCCTTCAACTGAACGAGGGCCTCGATTGTCTTGGCGTCGAACTGGCCTTGTTCAGTAGCCAGCCAGCGGACAGCGTCGCGTTCTCCACCTTTTGCCACTTCGACACAGACCGCGGCTTTGCGATGGATCTTGCTCGGCTGGCTATTGATGACGTAAAGCTTTTGATTGTGATGACGCACGCCGGTGCGAATCTGCCAGGCGACCAGCGGATTCTGGTTTGTAACGTCGTTGCCAATGAGGAGCACGGCATTCGCAGCGTAAACATCCTGCATCGTTGCGAGCGCCAGGCCTGCCTTCGGTCCAAGCGTCGCAGCCAACCCAAGATAGTCGGCCGTACGGTGATGATCGATGTTGTTTGTGCCAAGCGAAGCCCGAGCGAAACGGTTCAGTAAATAGTTCTCTTCGTTCGTCGTGTGATTGGATCCGATCACGCCAATCGATTCCGGCCCGTGCGTGTCTTTTACCTGCTTGAGGCGCCGCGCAATCTCCTCAAGCGCGTCCTCCCATGTCGCCGGTTGCAGCACGCCACCTTTCCGGACGAGCGGCTGGCGAACGCGTTCGGCATTCGCAGTGAAATCGAAGCCGAAACGGCCTTTTGCGCAGAGGAATTCACCATTGATGCCCGAATGGTCGCGGTTATTCGCACGAAGAATTTCGTTATTGCGTACGCTCAGCGTCGTCTTGCAGCCGTTCGAGCAATGCGTGCACGGCTCGCCGACATACCGCATTTCCCAAGGCCGCGTCTGATAGCGATACGTTCCACTTGTGAGCGCACCAACGGGGCAAATGTCGATGCACATGCCGCACTCTTCGCAGGCCAACTCGCCGGACTTATTGGGCAAAATTACCGACTGTACGCCGCGCGCACCGACGCCCAACGCCTTCACATCCATGCCCTCGTCACAGACACGCACGCAGCGGAAGCAGAGAATACAGCGAGGCGCATCGTAATAAACGATCGGCGACCACTTTTCCTCTGGATAGTGCAGTTTTTCCTCGGTGAAGCGCGTGTGGTCGAGGCCGTAACGGAACGTCATGTCCTGCAATTCGCACTCGCCGCCTTTATCGCAAACGGGGCAGTCAAGCGGGTGATTCGAGAGGAGGAACTCCAGCATGTTCTTACGCGCGCTGTGAATCTGTTCGGTGTCGGACTTCACAACCATGCCGTCCGTCGCGACCAACGTGCACGCCGTCTGAAGCTTCGGCATTTTCTCAACTTCGACCAGGCACATACGGCACGCGGCCTGCAGCGAAAGACCCGGGTAGTAGCAGAAAGACGGTACTTCAACGCCCTGCCGCTTAGCCGCTTCAATGACAAGCGTCCCCGCCGGCGCCGTGACCTGCTGGCCGTTTAACGTGAACGTAACCTGTTTCTGTTCCGCCATAAGCTTTTAGTCCGCTCCGGCGAGCATCTCTGCCGGTTTGTACGCGCACTTGCCGCGTAGGTGATCCTCAAATTCACTGCGCCACTTTTTCACAATGCTGATCGTCGGTAGAGCCGCTGCGTCCCCGAGTGGGCAGAAAGTCCGCCCCAGCATATTTTTCGAAAGCTCATCGACGAGCGGAATATCTTCTTCCTGGCCATAGCCTTCATGGAAGCGATCAAGCACTTTCCGAAGCCATGCCGTGCCTTCACGGCAGGGAATGCACCAACCGCAGGACTCGTGTGCGTAGAAGTGCATAATCCGTCGCGCAACGTCGACCATGCATGTGTCTTCATCGATCACGACTGTTCCGCCCGACCCGAGCATCGAGCCGATTTTCGCCACGGAATCGTAATCCATCGCGACGTCGATCTCGTCCGCCGAAAGCAATGGGCAGGAGCTCCCACCGGGAATCACCGCTTTCAGCTTTTTGCCGTTTGCGATGCCACCCGCAACTTCATAGATCAGCTTGCGCAGCGGATACCCAAGCGGCAGTTCGTAAATCCCCGGTTTGTTTACGTGTCCGGAGATCGAATAAAGGCGCGTGCCGCCGTTTTTCGGAGTGCCGAGGCCGGCGTACCATTCGCCGCCGCCATTGATGATCGCCGGAATCGTGCTGAGTGACTCCACGTTGTTGATTACGGTCGGACAGCCATACAGTCCGACAACGGCAGGGAAGGGTGGTTTAATGCGAGGATACCCGCGCTTGCCCTCCAACGACTCCATCAGCGCGGATTCTTCGCCACATTCATATGCGCCCGCTCCTGTATGTGTGCACAGCTCAAAGTTGAAACCAGTTCCGAGAATGTTCTGGCCAAGATAACCCCGCGCATAAGCTTCCGCGATTGCGCCATCTACGATGTCGAGAAGATAGCGATACTCGCCCCGGATGTAGATGTATCCCTGATTCGAATTGATCGCCCGTCCGGCGATCACCATGCCTTCAATCAACTGGTGCGGATCAAGCTCGAGCAGCGGCCGGTCTTTGGATGTGCCGGGTTCGCTTTCATCCGCATTGCAAAGAACGTATTTCGGCTTCGGCGAATCCTTTGGAACGAAGCTCCACTTCATCCCGGTGGGGAATCCCGCGCCACCACGCCCGCGCAGGCTCGACTTCTTCACCTCGTCGATGATCGAGTCGGGCGTCATCTGCGTCAGCGCCTTTTGCAGGGCCTTGTACCCATCGTTTTGCAGATACGCGTCGATTTTTGTCGAGTTTGGCAGGCCGAAACGCTTACTGATGACGACAACTTCGTCTGGATGCCGCTGATGCAGCGCGCCGGAAATGACCGGAACAGGTTTCGGAATTCGCCCGGCTTCTAGCTGTTCGAGAATCGCATCAACCTTATTGGGATCGAGGTCCTCGTGGAAATCGTAATTCACTTGCATGGCGGGCGCACCGGAGCATGCCCCGATGCACTCTACCTCTTCGAGGGAGAACGTGCCGCTTTTTTGGACTTCGCGGTTTTCAATGCCCAGCCGCTTCTTTACATGTCCGAAAATCTCGTTTCCGCCGCGCAGCATGCATGAAATGTTCGTGCAGACCTGGACGTGGTACTTCCCGGCGGGTTTGCGACGCAACATCGAGTAATACTCCAGCGTCTCGGTTACTTGCGTCATGTTCAGGTCAAGGCGGCGCGCAATTTCTTCGAGCAATTCATCGCTCAGCCAACCGAATTCGTCCTGCCCGTAAAGCATCATCGGAATCAGCGCCGAGCGCTTCACCGGATAGCGGCTAACGAGCTGATTGAACTTCGCTTCGAGTTGTGGCGGTAGCTGCATGTAGTTCTAGCGTCGGCCAACGAATGGCCGTCCGAATCTTCTAGCGGTCCACTTCTCCTAAAACGATATCTGTCGTGCCGATGCACGCGACTACGTCGGCGAGCAAGCGTCCAACGCAAAGTCGCGGCAGCGATTGCAGGTTTGCGAACGAAGGCGCGCGGAAATGCACGCGATAAGGGTTCGCTGAACCATCGCTTGCCACAAAAACGCCCAATTCACCGCGCGGCGATTCAATCGCGCTATAGACTTCGCCCGGCGGTGGCGCAAATCCTTCCGTGAAAATCTTGAAGTGGTAGATCAGGCCCTCGATCGAGGTCTTCATTTCCTCGCGGGAAGGAGGAATGATTCCTTGCACGTTCGCGCGAAAAGGCCCTTCAGCAGGCACTTTTTGCAAGGCCTGCTTCACGATCTTGATGCTCTCGCGCATCTCAGCAATGCGGCAGAGATAACGCGCGTAGCAGTCACCTTCCGTACGAGTCGGCACATTGAATTCGAACTCATCATAGCTCGAATACGGAAACATTTTACGAATGTCGTAGTTCACCCCGCTCGCGCGAAGCAATGGCCCGGAGCAACCCAGTGCGATAGCGTCGCTTGCAGTCAGGTGGCCAACGCCGATCATTCGCCCCTTCCAAATCTTGTTTTCGGTCAACAGATCTTCGTAATCGTCGATGCGACTGGGAAGAGCGTCGATCAGCCGGCGCACGCGATCCAAAAAGTCCGGCGGAGGCTCGAGGGCAAGTCCGCCAATGCGAAAATAACTCGTCATCATTCGCTGGCCGGACACATATTCGAAAATCTTGAGAATTTCTTCACGCTCCCGGAAGCCGTAAAGGAACACGGACATTGCGCCCATGTCGATAGCGTGGGTTCCGAGCCAGACCAGATGGGAAGCGACGCGCGTCAGTTCCGTAAGCAGCACGCGAATGTACTGCGCGCGCTTAGGCACTTCCAAATTCAGCAGCTTTTCGACCGCCAGGCAATACGCCAGGTTGTTGGACAGCGGCGCAAGGTAATCGATCCGGTCCGTCAAAGTGATGGCTTGCGAATAAGTCTTTGCTTCGCAAGACTTTTCGATACCTGTATGCAGGTACCCGATGACCGATTCGGCTTTCAACACCGTTTCGCCATCGAGCTCGAGAACCACGCGCAGCACGCCATGGGTGGAGGGGTGCTGCGGACCCATGTTAAGGATCATCGGTTGCGCGGGCCCGGCGGGCGTTTCGATGGTCATCGAACCGGAGATTTTCGTCTCGGTAGTGCTCATCGGAAGCCCTCTGTCGGATAATCCTTACGCAACGGGTGACCTTCCCAATCGTCGGGCATTAGAATCCGTTTGAGGTCGGGATGACCCTCGAAGCGGATACCGAATAAGTCGAAAATCTCGCGCTCGTGCCAATTCGCAGTAGGGAACAGCGGGGTTACAGAAGGCATAAATGGCTCTTTCCCCGCTAGCTTCACTCTCAGCCGAAGACGTTGCTTCCCTTCAATCGAGAGAAGCTGATAATTGACTTCGAAACGCGGCTCAAGTGGAAAGCGATCAACAACTGTTATGTCGGAGAGGAATGTAAATCCTAGCGACGGCTCTTTGGCGAGATAATCGACCACCGGGACCAAATGCTCTCGAAGGACAATAAGAGTTAGTTCGCCTCTGAATTCAATCAGTCCGGCGACTGCCCTCGAGTCCCAAGCCTTGAGCTTTTCTGCTATAGGGTGTCTGGTTTCCTGAGAATCCACTATCCGTCCGTTTTTCCGGTCGTTTCCGGATGGCTGCGTCAACGATTCCAGTCGAGCGCGCCCTTCTTCCACAGATAAATATAACCGACGAGCAAAATCACAATGTAAAGCAACATCTCCACGAAGCCAAACAATTTCAGATCGTGGTAGACCAGCGCCCAGGGATAAAGAAAAATGGCTTCAATATCGAACAGAATAAAGATAAGAGCCACCATGTAGAAATGAACGGGAAAAGGCTCGCGAGCGTCGCCAGTGGGCGTAATGCCGCATTCGTAAGGTTGATCTTTTTCTTTTGTATGCTTGTGTTTGCCGACAATCGCGGATGCCAAAATAAGCACGGCCGCTAGCCCTGCGGCCAGTATAAACATCAACAAAATCGGACCATAACTATCGAGGTATTCGCCGCTCATTTTGGTTGCGCTGCTATAATAACGTCCGAGCGCAAATCGGTCAATTGCGCTGCGCACATTTTTACGGCTCAAGCTCATTTTTTCGGACGAAAGCCAGACCGCAGATGAGTTCAGGCTTTAACACAGACGTCAACCGCGGCGGACGCGTATTCCACGTTCAAACGGAGGACCGGGGGCCGCAGCATCCTTCCATTGATACGGTCGTGTACCGAAATGGGTATATTCTTCATCGCCATTCGTGGGATTACTCTGAGGTTGCCGGAAAGGCTGATTTTTCGCCCGATGACCTCAGGCAACGGGTGGAAGCGCAGCATCGGAGCGTCATTGAGGCTCTTCGCGATGGGAATCTTGATGCCGAAATTGCTGCGGCCGAAGAACAGGCTGTTCGCGCGGTAGGTATTCAGGTGCAACTGCTTAATCCGACATCGTGGCTCGCGGCGGGTAAGGTTTCATTGGAGATCGGCATCATCCGGCGCGTCGACAGGAAACCGGTTTCGGGCGCCAACATCCAGGCGTCAATTGCCGGCGCACTCAACGATGCGTCGCATCGTGCCACAAGTGACGATCACGGGGTTGCGACGATCCACTTTGATCTTCCGCCACTCGGAAAGGGTGACTTGGCCCTCGTGATTGAAGCGCAATCTGACGCTCTCAAGGATGAAATTCGATTTTCGATGCGGTCGCGCCCTAAAACTGCAGAAACTGAACCGGCACCATGAAGATCCGCGTCAATGGAGAAGAACGCGAGATTCCGGACGGTTTAAACATTACGGGACTGCTCGCCTATCTGGACATGGCGAATGATCGCGTTGCGATCGAACGCAACCTCGATATCCTGCCGCGAACCTCATGGGCGAATACAGATGTTCAACCGAACGACACCTTCGAAATCGTCCATTTCGTCGGTGGCGGCTAACAATTTCGACTATTGTCGATCTCACTTAGGCGATTCAGTTGAACTTCTTCACCCAGACGTCTCGCACCGATACTTTGCAGGGCGCGCCTTCAATCTCGATACCGATCAGTCCCGCATGATTGTTCGCGTCTGACGTGTCATCATCGACCAGCACGGACATCAGTTGGCCGTTTATCATGTGCAGGAACGTGCCACCGCGCGCGATTACTTCGTATTGATTCCAATCATTCGTCTTCACGTACCCACCTAGGGCGCGACGATCCTGAATCGTTGCTAGCAGATGCGGCGGGCTATCCGGCCCCTTTTCAACCGTTTCGCCGCGCCAGGCGATGATCCCCAGCGGACTGTTTTCCGTATAGAACTGCCCTGTGTATTGTTCGGATTGGGGACGAACCGGAAACCAGAAATCGGCCTGTGGACCGGTCATGAGCCAGTTCGGATTGTTCGGTGTGGGATTGCGGGGATTGTTTTGGGGACGCGCGATCCAAGCCCCGGTCTTGCTGCGGTATTGGACGCCGGAGCCGCCGCCTTGCTCGACCTTGATCTCAAACTTCAAGTCGAGATCCTTGGCGACGAGGTTCTTATACGCGATAAAGGAATGCGCTGGGTGCTCGGGTGTTGAGACGCCGACGATTGCGCCGTCCTCTACGTGCCAGACGCTTGGGTCGCCGTCCCAGCCATCGAGAGTCTTGCCGTCAAAAATCTGAGTGTAGCCGCTGTGATCGTCAAAATTGAGGGGCGCTGGCTCATGAAAGCCGCCGCCGCGACCACCTCGGCCGCGGCCTTGTGCCTGCGCTGGCGCGTCGCCAGTTTGAACCTGAACTTGTACCGCACCGGGCGCTTGCGGTGCGGGGCCCGCTTGTTGAGCGGACGAAGTGCGGACATGGAAAATGAAGAAGACGAGGCAAATAGCGGCGATTCCCGCGAGAAATCCTTTTGTCGCTAGTGCGAGCCTGTCGAAGCGGTTCGGTGAGTTCATCGGTGCCTCCGGGCTTAGGCTGCGTTATGGATGGTTGCGCGGAGAGCCTACTCGGCGGATGAATTCGAAGTCAAGGCAAGATTCCAATGGGGAAAAACATTCTGATTTCCGTGGCGAAGAAAAAAAGAGGCGGAGCCGCTTTCGCAGATCCGCCTCTTCGTAACTATTTGTTTCTAAAGCGTTTTAGAGCGGGGAGACGTTTGACGCCTGCAGGCCCTTGGGGCCCTTGGTCACTTCGAACTCAACCGCCTGCCCATCGTTCAGGGACTTGTAACCGTCCGACTGAATCGATGAAAAGTGGACGAAAACATCTTCGCCCGACTGGCGCTGGATGAATCCGAATCCCTTGCTGGCGTTAAACCACTTCACAGTTCCTTGTTCTCTCAACTAAATTCTCTTTTCTTTTTTTTAAGCTATTTGGTGTCTCTACCGCCTCTAAAACAAAAAGGGCCGCAAGTTGTGAACTTGCAGCCTCTCGACGAATCTAAAGGTTATACAAGAGCAACAAACGCATGGACATTAAAACATGGGTCGCGGTACTTGTCAAATAAAATCTTCAAAAGCCGTAACGCACTGGCGATGCGGTACTTACAAGCCTGATAAGAGGTGGCCGAGCTTACGCTGCTTCGTCCTTAGATAGGCTTTGGAATGGTGCGTGGTGCGCGGGCGACAGGGAACTCGTTGGACGACGTGAACGCCGGCCTTTTCGAGTTGCGAGACCTTGTCCGGATTGTTGGAGAGTAACCGGATCTCATTGATTCCTAGGGCTTTGAGCGCTTCTGCTGCGAATTCGTAATCGCGGGAGTCGGCAGCGAAACCCAGCTTGCGATTCGCCTCAACGGTGTCGAGGCCTGCGTCCTGGAGCTCGTAGGCTCTCACTTTGTTGATAAGTCCGATGCCGCGACCCTCTTGCGGGAGGTAGAGCAAAACGCCCGACGGCTCCTTGGCGATCTTTTCCAGCGAGAATTCGAGTTGGGCGCGGCAATCACAGCGCTGCGAGGTGAAGACGTCGCCTGTGAGACACTGGGAATGGACCCTCACGAGGGGCGCTTTTGACCGTTTTGGCGCCTTAAAACGGCCTTTAAAGCCGTTATCTGGCCCGATTTGGCCGTGAAAAACCGCTACTGCCTCGTCTTTGGCGTTGCGTCCCTCAATGCCGGCGATTTTGAACTTGCCGAAGCCGGTTGGGAGCTTGGCGTGCGCGACGACGCGCGCCTTGTGAGAATTTTTTCCTCTTTTCATCGGGCTTCGAGCCTTTGATGCTCGTAGGTGCCTGAGGGCTTCGAAGCTAAGAAAACCGCTCCACAAAATGCTCTTTTTTTGTCGATTGGAACCGGACGCGATCTTTTGTTTTCAGTCATTTAGGAGCCTTTCTAATCGACTCTTCTCGATTAGATTTTGCGTCAAATTGTCGATTGGTGCCGTGAGTTCCCCCCCGTCTGTTTCTCGCTGCGGCGGCATCCGCTCTGTCGCCTGGTTGTGGCCTCTGCGCAATTCTCACCCATATATTATCTCATGGTCGTCAACGAGCGTCACGCAGCAGGGAGCGAGTGAAGGACGCGCAACCGAGCCAATGGGCAATTCTTGACTATGGTGACAAATGTCCGTAGAGTTCCCTGGAATGCTCATGAAGAGACTGCTTGTAACGATTGCAGCGACGGCGATCCTATTCTTACAGGTTCAGTCGTGCGCGCGATCGATGTCAAGCGAGCAGGATATGCAATGCTGCAAGCATATGACTTGCACGCCAGCGAACAAAAGCCAATGCTGCAGGAGCATGGTACCTTCAAACTCATCGACCATGCTGCCTGTGCAACATGGATCCTTTCAGACTCCGACTGCAGCCGCGATCGATTATCCACAACCTCTCGATTTCGAATGTTGGATGCTTTCGTGGTTGTCCGAGTCAGTAGACGCGCCGCAGCATTCGCCGCCTGAACTCTACACACTGCACGGCTCACTTCTGATTTAGACCTTCCAATTTTGCGTGCGTCCTGCGCACCCGCCTCGTCGTGTCTCACTACACCCACCGCAAACATGCGGTTCAACGACGCATTGAGCCTGATTCTCAGGCCAACTTAGGAGATCGGAAAATGGCCATATCGCGCCGCGAGGAGTCGCACTCCACGTTGCCTTCATTCCACTTGCTTGCGCTAGGTCTGTTTCTAATCGCTGTCTGGTTTCCGTATCGTCTTCCGGCACAAGAAGGAACAGATCAGGTCGCGTCACCGCAGCAGGAACGCGACAATCCAGAGGCAATCACATCCCTACGGGACCTGCTGACCGAAGCGGAACAGAACAACCCACAAATCAGTGCGGCGCGGCAGACTTGGGAGGCCGCAAAGCAGGTTCCATCACAGGTTTCGACACTGCCGGACCCGCAGTTCGTGATCCAGCAGTTCAACGTGGGTAGCCCGCGCCCCTTTGCCGGATACACGAACAGCGATTTCGCCTATTTCGGACTCGGCATTTCACAAGACATTCCTTATCCCGGGAAATTGCACCTGCGCGGGGAAATCGCAGAACGAGATTCCGATATTGCACAAGAGCAGTGCGAATCTGTGCGGCGCGCTGTTCTGGCAGACGTGAAGTCTGCATATTTTCAGTTGGCATATCTGGCGCGAGCGCTTCGCATTCTTGAAAGCGACGGCCAATTGCTCGAACAAGTGGAAAAGGCAGCCGATGCGCGATACCGGTCTGGAATGGGAAGCCAGCAGGACCTGCTCCAGGCGCAACTCGAACAGACGAAACTTCTGCGCGAAATCACAATGCACCATCTTGACGTTGCGAAGGCGCAGGCGCACATCAAACAGCTTCTAAATCGATCCCAGTCGTCACCCGACATCGAGCCTGGCGATTTGCCCGATACTCCCATAGACCAGTCATTCGATGAATTGCTGGATGCCGCCAAGAATCATAATCCCGACATTTCCGGCTCGCAGCAGATGGTCGAAAAGCAAAAGCTGCAAGTGGACATTGCGAATAAGGACTTCGACCCGGATTTCAACATTCAATACATGTGGCAGCGCACCGATCCAACTCAATACCGCGCTTACTACATGCTCAGTGTCGGCGTCACCGTGCCTATCTACCGGAGCCGCAAGCAACGCCACGAACTTGCGCAAGCAGAAGCAAATCTCGCACGCTCACGAAGCGAGGCTGAATCGCAAACGGGCCAAATCGCCTTTCAGCTACGGACCGCCTTCGATACCGTCGAGAAAGCCGCCGAAATGCTGAAGATTTACAAAGAGGGTCTGCTTCCGCAGGCGCAGGCGGAGTTCCAATCCGGTTTGGCTGCCTATCAAAATAACCGAGCGGAATTTCAATCGCCGTTTACATCGTTCCTCGACGTACTCAGCATGGATGAAGAGTATTGGCAGACTGTCGGCGATCGTGAAACGGCAATCGCGCAAATCGAGCAGCTAACCGGCCTCTCCCTGCGCCAAGAAGGGAGCGACCAATGAGAACGTATCGCACGGCATTCGCGGTGGCTCTTGTTGCGAACGGATTGCTGATCGCCGCTCTCGCCGGATTTTGGAGGCACTATCACACCTCCGTTCCGGCGACCGGGAACGGCCGAGCGACGGCGGCTTCGACGGCGGAAAATTCGAACGGAGTGTCACCGACAGCTGCTCCCTCCGGCACCGAGGCTCAATTAGTTCCGATTCAGACCTCCTCGCAACGGTTGCAGAGCATAGACATCAAGCTCGGTAAAGTGCAACGGAAATACGTTGAAGACGAGATTGATACGACGGGTAATGTGGCGGTAGACGAAACCAAGCTGGCGTATGTGCAAGTGCGGTACTCGGGTTACATCCAGAAAGTTTTCGTCGACGCGACCTACGAGCACGTCCAAAAGGGACAGCCTCTTTTTACCATCTACAGCCCTGATGTTGCGGCGACCGAACGCGAATATTTAGTCGCAAAGGAAAACCAAAGACAAGTGGCCCAGAGCACGGTGGCCGGTGTTGCCACGGGTGCCGCATCATTGCTCGATGCAGCTGTGGAACGTCTCCAACAGTGGGGCGTATCGCAGCAAGAGATTGCGCGGCTGGAATCATCCGGGCAGGCGCAACAGGAAATGGAAGTCGATTCACCTGTCTCAGGCTACGTGACCGAGCGGAATGCGCTTCCAAGCGTCGCCGTACAGCCCGATATGCGTCTTTACACCATCGCCGATCTATCGACCGTGTGGGTTCAAGCTCAAGCGTTCCAGGAAGACCTCGGGCGAATCAAGGTCGGCGATCCCGCAAATCTGACAGCGAACTCGTTTCCGGGCCGCGTCTTCAGCGGTCGAATTGATTTCATCTACCCACAGGTGGACATGGACACACGGACGGCGAAAGTGCGCCTCGTGTTCTCCAATCCGAACCTGCAACTCAAACCCGGTATGTTCGTCAACGTTGCCTTGAAAGTTCCATTGGGCGAGCAGCTTGTGATTCCCGCGGCGGGCATCCTTCAATCCGGCTCGCGCGAAATCGCCTTCGTGAACCGGTCCGACGGTTACATCGAACCGCGTGACCTAGAAGTAGGACAGCGCGTTGGAGATGACTTTATCGTTCTCAAGGGATTAAAAGCGGGCGAGCAGGTAGTAACATCCGCCAATTTTTTGATCGATTCGGAAAGCCAGCTTCAAGCTGCGCTCGGCTCTTTCGCTCCTCCTCCTCCCAGTGCCGGTGCTGCCTCAGCAATGAGCGCACCGCAAGCGAACGTAGAGCTCACGTCTGATCCGACTCCGCCACACAAAGGCACTAACGCCTTCCGCGTGAAAATAACGGATGCGAACGGGTCTGCGATAACGGGCGCGCAAGTGAACGTCACTTTCTTCATGCCCGCCATGCTAGCGATGGGAATGGCCGCGATGCGAACCTCCATAGACCTCAGCGAAATCGGCAAGGGCATATACGAACGATCCGGGCAACTGCGAAGCGGGGGTACGTGGCAAGTCGCGATTGTCGCAAAGAAAAACGGCCAGACTATTGCAAGCAAACAGACGACTGTGACCGTCACGGGAGGAATGTGACGTGATCCTCCGATGGATTGATTGGTGTGCACGAAACAGATTCTTAGTATTTACCGGAACGTTTCTCTTAGTAATGGCCGGGATTTGGGCGATACGACAAATTCCGCTGGACGCACTGCCTGACATTTCCGATGTGGAAGTCATTGTCCATACGCCGTGGTCCGGAGAGCCACCGAGCATTATTGAAGACCAAGTGACATACCCGATTGTCACCGAGCTTCTCGCGGCTCCCCATGTAAAGGCGGTGCGAGCGCAAACGATGTTCGGTGACTCATATGTGTTTGTGATTTTCGAGGATGGCACGGACGTATATTGGGCGCGTTCTCGGGTTCTCGAATACTTGCAGCAAATTGACGGACGACTTCCCGAAGGCGTACATCCCGCGATTGGCCCGGATGCGACCGGAGCAGGATGGGTCTACGAATACGCGCTCATTGACCGCAGTCATCAAAGAAGCCTTGCCGATCTCCGCAGTCTTCAAGATTGGTATCTACGGTATCAACTGGAAACTGTTCCCGGCGTTGCCGAGGTCGCGACGATTGGCGGTTATGTTCGCGAGTATCAGGTGAATCTCGATCCCGACAAACTCCGCGCCTATGGCATCCCGCTTTCGACGGTAATTGAAAGGGTTCGCAGCAGTACGAATGAGGTCGGCGGGCGGTTGCTCGAAATGGGCGGAGCTGAGTACATGATTCGCGGTCTTGGATACTTACACTCCTTAAGCGATCTGGAAACTGTTCCTGTCGCCACCAAGAATGGAACGCCTGTTTTGGTTCGGGATCTCGGCACGGTGGCGTTTGGACCCGATATCCGTGAAGGAGCGGCTGACTGGCAAGGGGAGGGCGAAACTGTTGGCGGCATCGTCGTGATGCGCGACGGCATGAACGCATTGAACGTCATCAACGGCGTCAAACAGAAGCTCGCGGACATCAAGTCATCATTGCCCGCAGGAGTAGAAGTAGTGGCCGGCTATGATCGCTCAGGTTTGATTCAGGAGTCTATTGGCACCCTGCAACGCGATCTCCTGGAAGAAGCCATCATCGTGGGCATTGTAATTATTGTGTTCCTTTTTCATTTTCGTTCGGCGCTGATTCCGATTCTCACGCTTCCAATCGCTGTCGTCGCGACATTCGTTCCGATGTACTACCTCCACGTCACATCGAACATCATGTCGCTCGGCGGGTTGGCCTTGGCAATCGGTGTTCTCGTGGATGCCGCAATCGTGATGGTCGAGAACGGCTATCGCCATTTGTCTGAAGGCGACCGAGCAGCGCTTCATGCGCCCAACGAGCCGGTGACACAGCAAACTCCCGAGATGACGAGGAATGCGGAATCAGCAAGGCAGAGGATTCTTCTCGACTCGGCAAAGCAAGTTGGCCCGGCGATCTTCTTTTCGCTGGTCATTATCGTTGTTTCCTTCCTGCCGGTGTTTATGTTGGAGGCCCAAGAAGGACGGATGTTTCGCCCGCTTGCCTGGACGAAGACGCTAACGGTGGGCTTCGCGTCTATCTTGGCGATCACCCTTGTACCCGTACTGATGGTTCTATTCATACGCGGTCGGCTCACGCCCGAGTCGCGCAATCCGATTTCCAGGATCACGCAAGCCGTTTACCTGCCGATCCTCAGGCTGTGTTTGCGGTATCGCAAAACAACACTGCTGCTCAATCTCTTATTCCTTGTGCTGACTTTGCCCCTCGCGCTCCGCATCGGCAGCCAGTTCATGCCAGCTCTGTTTGAGGGATCGTCTCTTTACATGCCCACAGCCCTTCCGGGAATTTCCATAACCCAGGCAACGCAATTGCTCCAAGAGCAAGACCGCATCATCCGCACGTTCCCTGAAGTTCAAACAGTGTTCGGCACGGTGGGCCGATCCGACAGTGCAACAGACAATGCCCCGCTGGACATGTTTGACACCAGTATCATGCTCAAGCCGCGAAGTGAATGGCGACCGGGGATGACATACCAGCAGTTAATTCAGAAAATGGACGCGAAGCTCCAATTTCCAGGAGTGTCAAACACATGGACAATGCCCGCCGAAAATCGTCTCGATATGGAGCTGACTGGAATAAAAACGCCACTTGGTTTGAAAATTCAGGGGCCAAACCTGGACGCCATTCAGCAAGCGGGAGCGAAAGTGCAACAATTGCTATCGGAAATTCCCGAGATGCGCTCGATCTTCGCGGAACGGGTTTCGCAGGGGTTTTATCTCAACATCGAAGTCAATCGGGCTGAGGCGGCTCGTTACGGTTTGACAATCGCGGACGTGCAACAGGTCGTCAGCTCTGGAATCGGCGGGCAGGTCGTCGCGGAGAATGTCGAAGGGCGCGAGAGATACCCGATCAGCGTCCGCTATAACCGCGATTTTCGAGACAGCGTTGAGCAACTAAGGAATGTTTTGATTTCGACACCCTCCGGGGCGCAAATCCCGATTTCGGAAGTAGCAAAGGTCTCATTTTCTCGCGGGCCTTCGATGATCCGCGATGAAGACGGCGCATTGACGGGCTACGTGTACATCGACCTTAACACCGACGACTACGGCGGCTTCGTAAACAAGGCGACCCGTCTGCTCAGCCAAAAACTGAACCTTCCTCCGGGTTGCAGTTACAGGTGGTCTGGCGAATACGAGTTTGAACTGCGAGCGAAGCAGCGATTGGAATTGATCTTGCCGATCGTGTTCTTCGTAATTTTTCTTCTACTGTACATCGTGTTTCATTCTGTGACCGAGGCGGCGGTCCTAATTTTCCCGACCGTCTATGCGCTCAGCGGCGGCCTTATTCTTCAGCGTTGGCTCGGCTACAACTTCAGTGTCGCCGTTTGGGTCGGATACATTGCGTTGTTCGGGATCGCGGTTGAAACGGGAGTCGTGATGGTCGTCTATTTGCATGAGGCACTTGACCATCGGCTCGCTCTTGGCGTGCCACTGCAAAAGGAAGATATTGAGGCAGCGGTTATCGAGGGCGCGGTCCAGCGTCTCAGGCCAAAGCTGATGACGGTTTGCGTAGTTCTTGCCAGCTTGGTTCCCATTTTTTGGCAGACCGGAGTGGGCTCGGATGTGATGAAGCCAATCGCCGCGCCGATCGTCGGGGGCATGGTCACATCAACAATTCACGTTCTAATTCTTGTGCCGGTGTTTTTTGCGCTTATGAAGGAGCGCGCCTTGCGAAAGGCAAGGGATTGAGCATTGAGTGGCTCGACGGTCTCGGAGAGCGTACAGGGTTTTCGGTATAGCTCTTGCGCGCGCCAAAATGCAAACCTTACGCTTGATTTTCGGGGACCTTTTTGTCGACTAATATTGCCGATCAGCTCCCAGCCGATCCTTTTCACCTGTTTGTTGACAGCATTCAAGACTACGCGATTTTCATGCTAGATCCCCGCGGCAACGTGATGACATGGAACGCCGGCGCACAGCGCATCAAAGGGTATGAGACCTCCGAAATAGTCGGTCGCCACTTTTCCTGCTTCTATCCTTCAGAGGACGTAGAGCTTGGCAAGCCTCAGGAACTCCTGGATGAGGCTGCTGCGAAAGGACGGGTGGAGTATGAGGGCTGGAGGCTGCGCAAGGATGGCTCAAGATTCTGGGCAAACGTCGTACTAACCGCGGTGCGAGATCGTGATGGCAGGCTAATCGCGTTCGGCAAGGTGACGCGCGATTTGACGGAGCGCATGGGGGCCCAGAAGGCAGTGGAGGAATCGAGCAAAAAGCTTGAGCAATCGGAACATTCCCTGCGTGAGTTGTCACGGTACTTGCTACGCGCCCAAGACGAAGAGCGCAGGCTGATCGGCCGCGAAATGCACGACAGTTTGGGGCAGGTTCTGTCCGTGCTGAAGATGAAAATCGACGCGGCGAGGGCTCATGACAGCAGTGTGAGCCAGGAGCTTTCTCAATGCGCGAGCTTGGTGGAGCAGGCGGTGACGGAAGTACGCACGGTTTCCTATTTATTGTATCCGCCGATGCTCGAGGAAATGGGGCTAGGATCAGCGATTCCCTGGTACCTAGACGGATTTGCGAAGCGAAGCGGTATTACCGTGACGTATGACATTCCGGATAATTTTGGGAGACTCCAACGCGATAGCGAGTTAGCGCTCTTCCGAGTGCTCCAAGAAGGCTTGACGAATGTTCACAAACATTCAGGTAGCTCTAACGCCACGGTTCGCATTAGACGGTTGCACGACAAGGTCGTACTGGAACTTATGGATCCGGGAAAAGGTTTTGCCACCGAGGTACTTCAAGCGCCTGCGGCGAACTGGGGCGTTGGTTTAAGAGGAATGAGCGAACGTCTTCGGCAGTTGGGTGGGGACTTGCAGATAACTTCAGGAGTAAGCGGCACTCAACTGCGAGCGACCGTCCCTTTAGGCAATGATACGGATGCCCACTAGACGCGCATTCATGTAATCACAAGGTAGGGACGCGGAGACAGGAGGTTGGAGCGTGAGCGCCCGAATTTTATTGGTGGACGATCATGAGGTTGTTCGCGAAGGACTGAAATCACTGCTTTCTAATGCGCGGCCAGATTGGGAAATTTCGGGCGAAGCGGCGACCGGTACGGAAGCCATCGAGCAAACGCAGACCCTGAAACCAGACATCGTCCTCCTCGATATCTCAATGCCGGGCATGAGCGGCCTGGAGGCATCATCCCGAATGCGAGAGCTCGGCGTGAGCTGCCCGATACTCGTCTTTACAACCCACGAGTCCGAGACATTGGGCAAAGAAGTACGGAAAGCGGGAGCTCAAGGACTTGTCGCGAAGAGCCAAGCGTTTCGTGACCTCGTGCGCGCAATAGATACGCTTCTGAGCGGAGGCACGTTTTTCGGGTCTCCATTCGACGGGAATCCAAAAGAAGTGAAGACCAAGTCAGGGTTGACGTACTGCCTTGACTTTCAGTTTGCTCCTGGAATGGGACTAGTGTAGTGGCGCGACGCGATCGAGAAAACTGCTCTTTCGAGCCTGCCTTGAATATTAGGGAATTTGCGGGGCTGTGGCTGGGGGCTCATGTACGTTGCTAAAAAGTGTTTTGAATGCGGCCAGCAACCCGGGTGCACATTTCGTCTTATCAACGACCAAATCGATACCGGCCATCTTTGTCATACTCTTACCGACCAAATCGGGGAACATCGTGATAATCACAATGCGGGTCTTTGGCAATACCGAGCGAATCGCAGAGGCCGCTTCAATGCCATTTGCCAGCGGCATTAACAGGTCCATCAGAACCACGTCCGGCTTAAATTGATTTGCCATTTCAAGGGCTTGGACGCCGTTGGCGGCTTCGCCACAAACACGAAAACCGGTCTTAGTCTCAACGAACGTACGGAGAGCGGCGCGCGTGTAGCCGTTGTCCTCTGCGATAAGAACTGTAGACACCCTCTTTAGCATCTAGCAGAGATATACCAGGCGAAACATCTGGTGCAATACAGTTTTTTCAGGACAAGCTTTCGAACCGCGGCGGTGGACTGAAGAATCTCGGCAGGGGCCAAACAGACTTGGCTTCGGGAGCCCACTGATATTGCCTTTAGGACGGGGGCTGAAAGAGTCTGCGTGCCGACCAGCAAACCGTGGCTTCAGCAGCTAAAGCCGTACTCATTCTGCCGATTTTACGGCACGGCTTAAAGCCGTGCCCTTCCAAAATCCAAGTTACCACACAGGTCCTCGAAGCTCAGCCCCTCCAATCCGAAGCGCGAGGTGTCGTTACGCGCGAGAAAAACCGAGAGGGGTCCTTCCCGCAGAACCATTCGGGACGCAAAGGCTGCGTCGGCTCGCCGCTTTCGCCGACCAGCCTCACGATGACGAACTTTTTTTGTGGAAGCGGAATTTGTTGTAGCGAGCGCAATACCGGATGAAGATGCATTCAATGACCCCCGCATCTACATGTATTGGTCCGCGGCGATCGCCATAAGGACCTGTGATTCCGTCGCCCGCGGTGCCGCTCGCCCTTGAACTGGTTGTAACATCTCGGACCGCTATTCGCGGCCCTCAGAATGACGGCGTTTTGTTTTTGTGGAACTAAGGCAGATGCGAAAGGCACACAGCCAGGACTGGATGTGCCAGCACTGCGAAACTATGAAGCGGCGGCGCGCCATCTTGTTAATGGCGCGCCGATTGGTGAAAGGTTAGAAGCTATATTTCAAGGCGAGCTGGATTATGCGATTTGGCTCGGAGCCGCTGGTGCCAGTTATTTTCCCGAAGGAACTGTTGCCGACGGTCGTGCCCGGCCTGCCGAACTGTGGAGTGTTGAAGGCATTGAAGAATTCGGCCCGGAACATGAGCGAGTTTTCGTGGAAGGGAATCGGGAAGCTGCGAGAAAGCGACAGGTCGAACGTCTTCGTGCCCGGCCCATAAAGTCCGCCGGGATTCCGTGGCACGTTGCCGTAAGAAAGCGCCGGGTTCGCTGGGTTATATTTGCTCGCGACGAACGCCGCCGTGTTAAACCACTTCGCCGGACTTGGGTTCGATACGAACATCGATTGCCCCTGCACGAAATTGGGGCGTTCCGCACCGGAGTTATCCATGTGCAGAGGATCCCCGTTATCCACGATTAACATTGGCGTTCCACTCGCAAAGGTCACTAAGCCGGACGTCTGCCATCCTTTTACAAGCTGGCCCGCAAAGCCTTGGAGGCTATTGCCGAAGGGCAGATCCCAAACGTAGCCGACCGTGAAATCTTGCGGCCTATCGCTGGAGGCATTGGCCTTCTCGACGTTTGTGCCCTCCAACAAGGGATTCTGCTCGAGCGCTCGACTACCGTTCGTGGAACCTTGGATGTTGTTGATCAAGTGCGACCACGTGTATTGGCTCGTCAGCGTAAACCCATGAGAGAGCTGATGGCGGAAGCTGGCCTGCAAGGAGTTGTACGAGCTCCAGCCGTTGACCTCAACCATGCGAATGACGCCGTACTGCGGGTAGGGACGATTGGCCTGAATGTCAGCCGCGGAAGCCTGCGGCTGCGGACTGTTCCAGGCCAGGTCGCTCGTATCGAGGTCCGTGCCCCTGGTGGCGTTGTAGCCGATCTCGAAGACGCTGTTGTTGGTCAGTTGCCTTTGGAACGTGAGATTCCAATCCGTCTGGTACGGGTCCCGCTTAATGCGATCTGGCGGTTCTGACACGACGTCGAAAATGCCGGCGTTGACTTCGTTCTGATCGATCGGATTTTCCATGGTAACAAGCCCGCCCGATTGCAGCGGATTGATCGATTCAACGCTGGCGTGAAGTGGGGGATTCAGTTGAAGAATATTAATGTTGTCGAACTTAGCCTCCGCATCGAAAAGACCGAATCCGCCGCGGATCACATCCTTACTGTCAATCTTGAAGGCGAATCCGAAGCGGGGCTCGATTGGCGCTTGGGGATGGATGTACATCGGCTGCACGTCTCCGGGCGCGGGCCAAAGAACCGGGCCGTTGGGCAGGTCGAATCGCAGCGTGCGGCTCACACCTGAAGTGTCTTGCGGAACTTGCGTCCAGTCCCAACGCACGCCGAGGTTAAGCGTAAGCCGCGAATTGACCGTCCAATCGTCCTGTATATACAGGGCTGACCGCCATTGGCGGATGGCGTTAACGGGAATGCCTTCGGGACTCAGCGTCGTATCCGGCAAGCCCATCAGAAAATCGGCAGCGCCAAAACCGCTCAAGTCGCCATTGAAGGTCTCGTTTCCCCATGAGGAATTTGAGGTGTCCGCATTGTCGTCAACTTTTCGCAGCTCACCACCGAATTTGACGAAATGCCTTCCGTGAGAAATGCTTACATTGTCGACAAATTGATAGGTTTTACTTTGGTCCTCGGCTTGACCGCCATCGTTGTCGCCCATCGCGAGAAAACTGCTGATACTCAGTTGCGGAAAGCCCTGGAACTGCTGCGGAATAGGCGGTCCATTGGGACCTTCCGTATCGAAACCCTTTATCCCCAGCGTCTTGGATATGGAGAATCCAGTCGCTGCTCGCGGGCTCAATTGGTTGAGTGTTCCGAAATTCACTGAGAATAGGGTTTCGTTAACGACGGCGGGAGAGAACGTATGCACGTACTGCGAAGTGAAGTTTTGAGCGCGGAAATCGTACCTGACCGGGAAATTCGGGTTGATTGACACGGATGGGAAATGGCCGAAATTGCCTACATAATCAGCAAAGAAGTGACCATTGTTGCCGACGGTCTGATCGATTCGCACGAGCCCTTGATCCGAGTCAATCTTGCTAATCGACTCGCCGCAGTAGTTGGTCTGGTTGCTCAATTCGCCCAGACAGTTCGCAGCCGGCATGTAGGTTTGCGCGATTCGGACCGCGTTCGGATCCAGAAGCCCTGAAATATCGTTGTTCGAAATCGTCTGGCCCGTACGCGGATTGATCAGGGGCTTCGATAGAAAACTGAAGTCGCCGCTCAGTTCCTGGGGCGTGAAGGTTTCCGATTGCGATGGAGTGCCTTGGAAACTGCGATTGCCCTCATATCCAACCAAAAAGAAAGTGCCGTTTTTCCTGATTGGCCCTCCGACGACGCCGCCGAACTGGTTTCTTCGGAGGGGATTCTTGCTGGCCGTCGGGGAAAGGAAATAGCCGCGCGCGTCGAGGGCATCGTTGCGCAGGAAGTCATACGCGACGCCGTGGAAATCGTTGGTTCCGCTTTTCAATTGGACACTGACGACCGCGCCGGAGTTGTTGCCGTACTCGGCCGCGTAATTCGATGTGTTGACGCGGAATTCCTGAATGGCGTCGATCGAAGGAAGCAGAAAGACGGAGTTTGCGCGATTGTCGACAATAGAGCCGCCATCGAGCGTAACTTCTTCATGTTCGCTATCAATACCGTTGGCGGAGAAACTCGTGTTCGTGCTGCTGGCGGAAGCCTGAACGCCGGGCGTCAGAACGGCAAGCTGGCCGAAATTGCGACCGTTGAGCGGCAGGCCAACCGTTTCCTGCGGATTGACAACTCCGCTGAGCGCGCCGCTGGTGGTGTTCAAAAGTGGCGCAGCGGCAGTGACTTCGACGCTCTGCGTTGTTTGGCCGATCGCAAGCGGGATATCAACTTCCGCCTGCTGTGAAAGCTCAAGGGTGATGTTCGAGCGTACGGCGCGGCTAAATCCCTGAGCTTGCGCACTAACTGTATATGTGCCTGGGAGAAGATAGCCGACGCGATATGCGCCGTTGGCGCCGGTGGTGGCGGTGTGCGAAACACCGGTTGAGGGCGACGTGACGGTGACTTGCGCGCCTGGAATAGCGGCGCCGCTGGGGTCAGTGATTGTGCCGAGGATTACCGTGTCGACGGTCTGCGCAGATAGAGGCGCAGTAGCAATGCTGCTCATACCGACGACGAGAGCGCAAATTGCAAAAGAGAGCGCTAAATTCGCGCAAAGGCGCAGCCCAGTGCAGGTGTTTTTCATTCTAGAGACCCCCCTTTTTCGTAGGAGCACAGCACCGAGAAACACGAAGGACACAAATACCAGCAGGCTGGCCCCATAACCACTTACCGACTACAGAAAGACTTTTTACACTGTGAAATCCTGTTTCACAGTTACCCGAGGTGGCTTTGTGTACTACGGAATCCGCCGGTGAGTCAATATGAAACAGTCGTCGCAGATTTGTGGAGTGCGTGGGAGGACTAAAAAAGAAATTTTACGCTGATTCCGCTTCTGCCGTCGCCGCGATCATCGATTCGAACCACGGAGCCGATGTATTTTCGCTGCGAGGTGACGCTGCGTCCATGGGGAAACGTGACTTCCAGTTTCATTCCAACGAAGTAGTGCAGCATCAGTGTGATGAAGTGAAGCCCATCGCGGTTGAAATCAACTACCAGCGCGATATCCTCGAGGTCTCTCAGCCTTGGATCGAAAGGGCGCAGATGCGCGGCGAGCGATAGCTTCAGTCGTTTTCGTTTTCTCAGGTCGCGACCGGAATTTTGTCGCCGGTCAGGGCGATCTTGTGCGGTGCAGATTTCGTCCATGGTTATAGTGTGGCCGCGAGTGCGGCGGCGCGCTATGGGACACGAGTACCATTGGTGCTAAACGGAGGTAGTGGGAAAAGCCGGCTGACGCTGCTAAACTTCCGGGCGGCAATTGGGGCGTCGATTTCGCCGACACTTTTCGGCATTCCTGGGAGGAATACATGAGTTCGTCGCGTGGTTTGCTCGGCTGTGCTTTGTTGATCGCGTTTAGCGTTGTTCCGGCATGTGCTCAAGCGCCCGGCGGACAAGCCGCAGCACGCGGGCGCGGTCCTGCGGGACCGGGGTTGACGCTCACTTCGCCTGATTTTACCGATGGAGGCGTGATTCCCACGAAGTTCACGTCTGCCGATCCAAACGGAGTGTCGCCGGAACTGGATTGGACGAATGTTCCTGAAGGAACTGTGAGTTTTGTGCTGATCTTGCACGATCCGGATACGGCTTTGCAGCGCAAGACCGAGGACGTGTTGCATTGGCTTGTGTTCAACATTCCGGGCAGCACGCATCAGCTTCGTCAGGGCGAGCCCGCGGATGCGCAACTGCCTGATGGCACAATTCAGGCCAAGAATCGTCGCGGAACAGCTGGTTATATGGGGCCGGGCGCTCCGGCAGCGGGTCCGGATCATCACTACACGTTTGAACTTTTTGCACTCGACGAAAAGCTCAGCCTTGGCGCCGACGCTACGCGGGAGCAAGTGCTCGATGCCATTCAGGGGCACATTTTGGGGAAGGGCGTTCTTGTGGGGCGGTTTCATCGGCCACAGTAAAACTCGGGAGGCAGAGGAGTTAGAGGAGGCATAGGAGGTAGAGGAAAAGACAATTCTCAAGTGGATCGGTAATTGACCGCGTCCGACGCGTGGTCCGAGCGCGAGTGCTGGCTATGCCACATTACGGGTGGCCGGCGTGGGTGAGCGACATAAGCGGGATGGCGGCGATTGCCGCTGCGACGATCAACACGAGGAAAATACCTCCCAGAGCTGTCACTATTCGACTGTTGACGTGCTTTCCCATTATCTTTTCGTCCGCAGCCGCTCGTAGAATCGGATAGTAGGTGAGCGGCATGACGACCATCCAACCGTGCCGAAGACGATCGCCCAAAGGAGCTGGTACCCGAATAGAGCGCCAGCCTGTGTGGTGAATACGATCTGGCCGAGATCGACGAAGCCGCCAAGCGCCGTCATGATGCCCAGCGTGACGCCGAGCAGCTTTTTCATAGTTGCGCTTTCACGGCAGAGAGCGATTGAACGATCGTCTGCACACGTTTCTGGATTGCTGGAAGCCGCGTTTTGTCGGTTCTTTTGATCAGATCCAGTTCGCGTGCAAGGAGATCGAGCTGCGCGATACAGTTCCGGACGGCTTGCATCTGGGCGGGCTGGGGAGTGGACGTGCGCAGGTCTTTAGCTTCGCGCTCGGCTTCATCGCGTAAATAGCCTGCATACCCATACTGAAATTCCTGCGTCAGGCGCCCTTGCTGAATTTGACCGACAAACATTTCGGTCTCAGACGCCAGCGAAATTGCCGAGAGCACCTCCGAACTTAAGTCTTTGGAAGTAAGATTCTTTGCGTTTGCGCAGGAAGCGACCGTGAGGAGCGACAGAATGATGATGGCTTGTTTGCATCCCTTGATGCGGCGTCGACGCACACCGATGGCTTAGATTCTAGCGCTTGAGTAGCGCGCCGATTGAATCAGGGCGATATGAAGAGAAATCGGGCGCAGCAAGCAGCGCCCCTACGGCTGGATTTTCAGGGGAGAGCCTAGGTATGGAGTCTTTTACTTTGAGGCCCGCTGTCAGTTCACTGTGATGCGTGTAGCTGCGATAGTACCTTTGACTTCCGATATCGGTGCTCCAACACCGAAAACGTTATCGGGAGCAAAGAGCTTGAAGTCGAAGGAACCTTTGTACGTCTTGCCATCGAACGCGACGTTGTCGATTTCATCGATGGTGAAGACATTGCTGACGTTGCCGGTAGCGTCGAACATCAAGCCGATGTGATGAAGCTTGACCGTGCCGTGGCCGAGTTGCTTCCAGACTCCGAAGCAGATGTTTCCGGCCGCGGGAGGCAGGAAGGCGTTTTCAAACTCGGTTCCGTCAGCATGCCACGTTTTATAGGACTGAATGAATGGAAACGGAGTGGGAGCGGCGTTTCCCGGAGGGAAGTTGTCGTCGAACGTGGCGGTATAGTTCGTATGCCACAAGCCTACTATGGAATCGTTATCGTCGCCGTGGTTACGGTCCTCCCCGACCAACTTGAGTTGCAACTCTCCGGAGGACAAATGGAAGACGGCTGGATGCAGGGCCTTGGGCGAAGCAGCGCACTGGGCCGCTGCACCTGGGACTACGGCAAAGAAGAGGGCGAGTACACCCACGAGTAGCAAAAGCTTGCAAGAAAGCCTGCACATAATTTTTCTCCTCGATTTTGCGTTTTGCTGAATTGACGCAGCGAAAGTGAAACCGATCCGCGCGTACTCTAGGAGGTGCCTCCCTTTCAAACAATAGCCTTTTAGGATACTTTTATGGCACGACAATGGACGCGTTCCTCTCCTGGAGAAAGACGCGGCCGAGCGACCTGGCGCAATGCCTAGAGTTGCATCCGGCCAAGAATGGCGCGGAGACTGTGGGTGGCGCCCGCGCACTGGACGGGTGGCGGCAACTTCTGGATATGACGCATGCCACCCGGAGCGCAGTCGTTGAAATGCACGTGAAAGGTCGAGCTGAGATTGTCGGTTTTGGACTTGCATCGTTTGTGAAAGCGAGCTTTGTCCAAGAGGAGGCTCGCAATCCGAGACCAGGATTGAACGCGAGAATCATTGAAAGCATCGCGAAGGGGAATTCCGTCATTACGACGTACGCGGAGGTACGGGATGCGAATACGCGAGGCGACCTGCATCAGGTGATTTTGGATACGAGTTGGAAAAACGGCCATCTGACTCCAATGCAGGTGGACGAGGTGCGCGTAGTATTAGGCCGGGCATATCAGGAGCTGTTCGCGGGATATCATTTTTCGAGGATTCTTGTCGAACTGGTCGATGAACTAGACTCGTGGCACGTCCGGGGCCTCAAAGTGTTTCGAACAGTTGACGGGTTCGATGATTTTTACCGTTCCAATCCGGAGACGAAATGGAATCGGGATCGTCGGCTCATCGACGTGACGCTCGACAGTATTCGCGCCGATCCACACTCGGTGGCAGCGGGCCTTTTTCAACATCACGTGCGGCCTCAATTTGCGTTCACCCGAGGGGAGCAAGAGCTGTTGGAGTTGGCCCTCGACGGATTGGAGGACGCTGTGGCGGCAGAGTCGCTGTTTGTGAGCTTACCCGCTATCAAGCGGCGCTGGGCCAGCATCTTTGAGCGCGTAGGCGCGATCAGAGCGGATGTTTGCCCGTTGGACGGCGAGGGAACGAGAGGGATTCAGAAGCGCCAGCGCATTTTGACGTACGTCAGAAGCCATCCTGAAGAGCTTCGGCCATTCAACTCCGGCACGTCTCGATAGATTTATCTGCCTTAAACAAACCCTGTCACGAAGATTTTTGTAGTCGTTTTGCTCCGAAGGCCCGACATACAAATCTATTACAAAGAGAATCTTGACAATGTATACCGACTCAGTCCAGTATCTTGACAGTTGTTACAATTTTGCAACTGCAATGGATGGATAGAGGCTAACTTCCGGTAAGTGCGGCATATACAAGACTTAAATTTCGGAGGCGCACGGTGGGCGAGGGCGAGTTCAAAAGCGAGATGATTCAAGGCATAGCTGAAGCTTCGTTGACGGCGAGATCGATTAGCGCCACCCGGCAAGACGCCCCTGCGGTGGGGCCGGTAACGCGGGGCGCGCGCGTCTGTTCGTTTTTCTGGATTCAGAGCATGATTCGGGACGATGGCGAACGGTCGTTATTATTCGACCTCGATTTAGCGATTCAAAGGCTCAACCGGCAGAATCCGGACAACGCTGCGTCGGTGCAGTTCACGGGCGTGTATCACAATTTGCTGCGGCGGTGGGCGGACGCGTAGATATGGCGACGATGGGATCGACTATTATGCCTCGGACGAATTTTGGGCGACTTGGGCTGATTGTTTGCGGGCTTGCCGCGGTCGCAGGAGTGATGATTTGGCAGGCCACGATGACGTCGGGCAGCCCAGACCCGATTGCGGCGCAAACGAGCGCAGCGGCAGTAGTCGACATCGGCGTGCTTGTGTTTCGCGAAGGGCTGGAGTGCGTGCTGGTGCTTGCCGCAATCCTGGCCGGGATGGACGCGAGTCGAGGAGTTTCGCGAAATCCGATTGCTATCGGAGCGGGGGCCGGACTTGCGGCGACGCTGCTGACGTGGTTCGCGGCGGTGCGGATTCTGAACGACTTGAGCCAGAGCGTTTCGGCCCTGGCGCTGCAGGCAGCGACGGGATTGCTCGCCGTGATCGTGCTGCTGGTGGTGATGAACTGGTTTTTTCATAAGTTTTATTGGACAGGGTGGATTTCGTTTCACAACAGACGCAAACGCGAATTACTCGCGAGCGGGAATGGCGCGAACGGCGCAGGTTGGATTTGGGGGATGGCGCTGCTCGGATTCACGTCGCTGTACAGAGAGGGATTCGAGGTGGTGCTGTTCCTGCAGACTTATCGATTGAGGCTTGGCGGCGAGACGGTGTTTTGGGGCACGTGCATGGGCTTGGCGCTGACGGCAATCGTAGCTGCGCTGACATTTATCGCGCATCGAAAGATGCCTTACCGGAAGATGCTCGTGCTGACGGGCGGCTTGCTCGGAGTGGTGCTAATCGTGATGGTCGGCGAGCAAGTGCAAGAGATGCAGTTAGCGCATTGGGTTTCAACTACGAGCATTCCCGCATTGGCAAAGATCATTCCGTCGTGGATGGGCACTTGGCTATCGGTATTTCCGACGGTTGAGACGCTCGTGGCTCAGGCGGGCGCGACAATCCTCGTGTTGGGGTCGTATGTGTTTGTGAATTTGCGGGCGAGACCTTCATCGCGAGGCGAGATGAGTGCGCCAGACGAGCAGGCTCTAGGGATCTGAAAGGGTCCCGGTTCGCGATGCGTTCCGGGCGGTCTTGTGGCGCGCAGATTCTCCCTACTTGTTTTACTGTATATCGTTCACGTCATCTCCCCGGTAGCGTCTAGGCTTCCATGACAGATTCTCCAAAAAGGGAAATGGCGGCGCTGGCCGACGAAGTGCGATCACGCTTTGGATTGCTGCCCAATTTTTTTCCGGCTTGGGCCGGATAATCTGGACATTCGAGACGGGCTTTGGGGATTCGCGCGATCGGCGTACATGGATAATCCCTTGCCGTCACGCTTCACTGAGCGCCTCTTCGTGTATCTCTCGCGGTTTTGCGACGTGCGCTATTGCATAGCGCGGCATATAGGTTTCTTGATCGGACTTGGGCGGACGGCCGGCGATCCCAACGTGCAGCCGCACTCGATCGAGCAAGTCATTGCGCTTTTGAAACGGCCGCTCGAGCGAGGCGAGGTCCTCGAGAAATTGATCTCCGACTGCATGAGTCGAGAGCCTCTGGACGGAATGCCGGCAGACGATACGCCAGAGGAAGCAGCGATCTTCGCATTGGCAACTCACGTCTTCCTCCAGACTGCCGCTGCCAACCGTTGCCTGAAAGCGCTTGGCCACCTGCTGGGCGACGCCGCGCTCGAAGACTTGATGGTGCTGCTCACGTTCATCCGGACAGCCCACTATTGGACGAAGGTGCATCCGAAGCTGGAGATGGAAGAGGATATTCGGAAGCTTCTGGAAATGCACGAGGCGCTGGCGGAATGCGTTTTACGCGATCCCGAAGTGCAAAGCCGCGAGGTGGGGGAAAGACTGCTAGATGAACTAGCTTCTTTGCGACAGCATGCGGAGGGCTCCGAAAGGCTCCGCGATATGTCGAGTCGTATGATACAGATTCAAGACGAGGAGCGGAGGAATCTAGCCCGCGAATTGCACGACAGCACCGGCCAATTGCTCTCCGTACTGAATGTAAATCTATCGCAGTTGGTTACGCGGCTTTCAACTGAAGATACAGAAGTATCGGAGGCAGCGGCAGCATGCAGATCGCTTGCTTCGGAGATTACGAGCCAAATTCGCACGGTTTCCTATCTGCTGCATCCGCCGCTGCTGGAGGAGATCGGTCTGGACGCCGCGCTGCGGTGGTTTGCCGAAGGCTTTGCGGAACGTAGCGGCATCGCCGTGCACGTTGAATCATCGTCGTCTGAGACTCCGAAGCTTCCGCAAGAGATCGAGATAACATTGTTCAGAATCGTGCAAGAAGCGCTCGCCAACATCCATCGGCATTCGGGCAGCAAGAGCGCGACGATCCGACTCTTGCGCCGCGAACGGCATCTCTCGCTCGAGATCGAAGACAATGGAATCGGGATATCGAAGGAAATCCTCGCGAAGTTGCGCGTTTGCGGTTCGGGCGTCGGTATCACGGGAATGCGGGAACGTCTGCGGCCTTTCAAGGGTGTTTTGGACATCGAGTCGAATGGTGCAGGCACGAAAATCACCGCTACTCTGCCGCTGAACTCTGCGCCGGAACCGGCGATGAGAAAAGCTGAACCGGCATAGAACAGTTCTCCGCCAAGGTGATTTTTCATAATGCGTTTTGGATGAGATTGATTGCTTCGCGCGGATCGGCTACTTCTACGATCAACTGATTGTATCGCTCGTCGCTAAGGTCGATGATGATCGTTTTCTTCGGGTCGTGCACGTCCCAGAAAACCCGCTTGCCATCCTGATAAAAAGTCCCCGCCGTGATGACTCCAGGTAAATAAGTGCCCGGCATCCTGATGCCGTGCAATTTTTGCGTGACCTCCGTCTTTGCCGGACCCACGCCCACGATGTGAGCCAACGGTATTTCGAGGCTGCTCTTCAGCGCCCAAAGCTTGTCGGCACCTTTGACGTGGAGGGCGAGATTTCCTTGCGAGATTGATAGCTCGACCATGAATGGCTCCTCTTAGCAAGAGCACCCCTACGGCACAGTTTAGAACGGTTGCGGAGATTGTTCGTAGGCGGCTTCGGGATCGATGTGTCCATCGAGGACGGCGAGCGCGCGCTTTTGGTCGAATTGGCGTTCCCACTTAGCGACGGCGATCGTGGCGATGCCATTGCCGATGAGATTGGTGACGGCGCGGGCTTCGTCGAGCAGGCGATCGAGGCCGAGAAGCAGCACGAGCGCGGCGATGGGAATTTGAGTCATCGATGCAAGTGTTGCCGCGAGAGCGACGAATCCTCCGCCAGCGACTCCGGCGATTCCTTTTGAGGTGGCGAGAGCGACGGCAAGGATCGTGAGTTCGTCGATCAGCGACAGGTGGATGCCCAGGGCCTGCGCGATGAAGAGCACTGACATCGTGAGATAAATCGACGTGCCGTCCGCGTTGAACGAATAGCCTGTGGGCAAGACGAGGCCGACGACGGTGCGTTCGCAGCCGAGATATTCGAGTTTTTCCATCATGGCGGGCAGGACTGCTTCAGTGGATGCGGTACCAAACGTCACGAGAATTTCTTCTCTGATAAAACGCAGGAATTTGCGGAATGAGATGCGGCAGGCGGTCGAGATTGCGCCGAGCACGATGAATATGAAAAGCGCAGCCGTGACGTAAAGACAAGCGATCAGTTTCGCGTATGAGGCGAGACTGGCGGCGCCGAAACTGCCGACTGTGAAGGCCATTGCACCCGCTGCCCCTAGCGGCGCGACGCGCATGACGATGCGGACGATCACGAACATGGCTTGCAGGAACTCTTCGAGAATTCTGAGAAGAGTTTGCACGTGTGCGGCAAGGCGCGATAACGCGATGCCGAGCAGCAGCGAGAAGAAAATGATTTGGAGCATGTCATCGCGGGCAAAGGCGTCGATGGGACTGGAGGGAATAATGCTGAGAAGAAAGTCCGCAATGCTGTGAGGGCGCGCGGCGGCCGAGGCGTACGATTGCACGGCTGCCACGTCGAGCGAGGCGGGATTCACGTGCATGCCGCTGCCAGGATGAAAGATCGAGCCGACTAGGAGTCCCAGAAACAGCGCGAAGCTGGATACGATTTCGAAGTAGACGATTGCTTTGAGTCCGACGCGGCCGACACGTTTGATGTCGCCCATTTTCGCGACACCGAGCACAACCGTGAGAAAGACAATTGGGCCGAGAAGCATTCGGATGAGCTTGATGAAGCCGTCGCCGAGAGGTTTTAGCGCGACCCCTGCGTGTGGAAAGAAATAGCCGATGAGTCCGCCGAGGATAATGCCGAGCAGGACCTGGAAGTAGAGAGTGGTGATCAGGCGTTTCATTTTAGTTTCAGGATCTGAGTTCGCTCATTTCCTTGTACAAATCGGATTTGCCTTCGAAACCGATGCCGACCAGATCCGGCATTGTAATGTAGCCGTTTTCTACTTTCACCCCGTCAGGGAAACCGCCATAAGGCTGAAAGAGATCGGGATAGGACTCGTTGCCGCCGAGGCCGAGGCCGGCGGCGATGTTCAGAGACATTTGATGGCCGCCATGCGGAATGCAGCGCGCGGGACTCCAGCCATATTCGCGCAACATGGCGAGCGTTCGCAGATATTCGACGAGGCCGTAGCTCAGGGCGCAGTCGAACTGGAGCCAATCGCGATCTTTACGCATGCCGCCGTAGCGGATGAGGTTGCGCGCGTCCTGCATTGAAAACAGGTTTTCACCAGTCGCCAAGGGGCCGACGTAATGCTTGCCCAATTCGGCCTGCAATTCGAAATCGAGAGGATCGCCGGCCTCTTCGTACCAGAAGAGATTGTATTGCGACAGTGCCTCGGCGTATTCGAGCGCGGTCTTCAGATCGAAGCGGCCGTTGGCATCGACGGCGAGCGATTGGCCGGGCTTGAGAATGCGGAGAATGGCCTCGATGCGCGCAATGTCCTCGCGTAGAGATGCGCCGCCGATTTTCTGTTTCACGACGGTGTAACCACGCTCAATGTAGCCGAGCATTTCGCGCTTGAGTGCGTCGAGATCCTTGCCGGGATAATAATAGCCGCCTGCGGCATAGACGAACACGCGGCGGTTTGGCGTACCGTTTCCGTACTTTTCGGCGAGGAGTTGGAAGAGCGGCTTGCCCGCGATTTTTGCAACCGCGTCCCAGATGGCCATGTCGATCGTGCCGACGGCGACCGAGCGTTCGCCGTGTCCGCCTGGCTTTTCGTTGGTCATCATGCACGACCAGATTTTCGTGGGATCGAGATTCGCGCCAGAGTCGTCGAGCAATGAACGAGGATCGGCTTCGAGAATGCGCGGGCGGAAGCGTTCGCGGATCAGCGCGCCCTGGCCATAGCGACCGTTGGAATTGAAGCCGTAGCCGACGACGGGCTTGCCAGCACGGATGACGTCCGTGATGATAGCGACGAGACTGAGCGTCATTTTGGTGAAATCGATGTAGGCGTTGCGAATTTCCGATTTGATAGGCTTGGTGGCCTCACGGATATCGACGATCTTCATGCCTGACAGGACTCCTGGGCGACGCGCGCTACATGCAGATTCGGCGCGCAGGCATTGTAATGCGGTGGATGCACGGCGCGAAGGGCGTTTACGATTCGATTGATCGCGAAAGGCGCGCAGCCCTTCACCAGAACACTCAGAGTGAACAAGCAGCGCTCCTACGGACTCAATTCGCCGCCGTCTCAGAACTGTGAAAAGGCCTGAATTGTGGTGCGGATTCGCGGGTGGCAATGATGGCTACTACGCCGAATATTGCGGCGATCGTCCAATACCACGCGGGAGCGAGCGGGCTTCCGGTGAAGTCGATAAGCCAGGCGACGGCGTACTGCGTGGTGCCGCCAAATGTTGCGATCGATAATGCGTAAGTGACGGCGACGCCCTGCGAGCGAAGAATCGGCGGAAAGGATTCTGTGAGCCAGGTAATCATCGGGATGATGGAAAGGGAAGACAGCGCGGAGAGGATGCCCGTCACGCTGAGCAGCACGAAGCCTGAACGATGATGCGCAATAACGAAGAAGCCGGGGAAAATCGCCACGAGAAGCAGCACACCGGGAATCAACATCACAGGCTTGCGACCGTAACGATCCGAGAGAATGCCGCTCCAAAGGCCCGCGAGAATACCAGCGAGACCGTTTACCACCGTGGCAGCGAAGGCGATGTTCGATGCCATATGGAGCGTCGCGATGGCGTAGGTGGTGATGTAGTTGCGAATGTAGGTGCCGATGGTCGCGTTTGCGAGCAGGACGATCCCCAGAATGGCGACAAGCCAATGAGCGCGAAATGTGTTCTCGGCTGATTTTGCGGA
Organism: Candidatus Acidiferrales bacterium; assembly: GCA_050746865.1. Classification (GTDB taxonomy): domain Bacteria; phylum Acidobacteriota; class Terriglobia; order Acidiferrales; family UBA7541; genus Palsa-295. Next base: position 6,226 of record JBOGMU010000176.1, on the reverse strand, counting down.
TTCGGATGGGGGAAGCGTCTCTGGCAACGAGCGCCTGATGATGAGTGCAAACGGAACAGTGAGCGCGCCGAGAAGAAATGCGATGCGCCATCCGAAGGATTGCAGTTGCTGGTCGGTGAGGATGTTGGATAACGCGAATCCGACGAGGCCGGCTGCGAGCGTGGCGAAGCTTTGCGAATTCGATTGGAAGGATGTGTAGAATCCACGGCGATTGATGGGCGCGGCTTCAAGTAGGAGCGCCGTCGTGGGCCCGACTTCGCCACCGAGCGCGAAGCCCTGAAGAAGCCTGAAGAATATCGCGAGCGTGGGTGCTGCAATGCCGATGACCGCATACGAAGGCACGAGCGCGATGCCGATGATTGCGACGCCCATCATGCCGAAAGAGAGGACCATTGCAGGCTTGCGGCCACGGCGGTCGCCCATTCTGCCGATGACGTAGCTCCCGATTGGCCGCGTGATGAAGCCGGCGCCGAAAGCGGCCAGTGAAGAAAGTAGGCTGGCCGAGGGATTACTGGAAGGAAAGAAGGCTCTGCCGATATAGATCGCGAAAAATGCGTAGGTGACGAAGTCGTAGAATTCGAGTGCGTTTCCGGCGACAACGGCCGCAACGTGGCGTGGTTTGACTAGTGTTTGCGTCATCGATTGCCGGCCGGAATCGTTCAGGCGCGGGTTTGCATTAGAACACGAAAAGGCTAGGAGGCAGATGAGGCGGAGGAGAGGCAGAGGACGTTGAGGCAGTAGAGGAGAAACCCTCACAATATTCGCGAACGCTACGTCATCGAGCGCAACGCTCCGAATGGGCAGAATTCCTGAAATAAAGCGTAATGACGATCCCTGTTTTTGATCCGCATTGCAAACTAGTGCGTTGGAGGCGGGAGCGTTGTGACCGGCGGCGTGTTTTGCTCCCGGAAGGGAAGATGAAATGCCTTGGCGATTTCGGGCCAGAACTCGCGGAGGATGTCATAACCCATGTCATAGGCCATTCCCGATGCCATGGATTCGGCGACAGGAGCAACGCCACGGCGGTTGTCCGGCAAATAGGTGTTGCCGAGGACGGTGACGGTGGCGTCGCCGAGCCACTCGGAAAAGTTAAACATTCGGTTTCCGTTTTCGTTGTGAGCGATTACCACGTGACTCATCGCGTGTACGATGCGGTGCTTCGTTGAGCCGGCGCTAAGGCGATAATAGCGGGGATCCTCCTCGAAAATCGTGGGATACATGAAGTCCTTAAAAAAGTTTGAGGATGCCTGACCCGCCATTTGGGTGCCGAAGCGGTCGAGATAGCCGGTGAAGCCGCGTCCGAATGTGGCTTGGTTATTTTGCACCTGAGAGACGCCGGCGTTCCATGCGGCATTGACAAATGCGACAGGATCGCTCGAATCGTGGACAAATAGCCAGAATTTGTCTCTGGTTTCCAATGTGCAAAGAAGCACGCCCGCTTTGTAATGGTGCTGGGGCTGCGAGTTGGGACCGACAGATCTGCGTTCGAGGCGCTGAGCGAAGATCGCGACAGTTTTTGCGAATGGCCCTTTGTAGTCGCGCCAAGTGACCGGCGGCGGTGGTTGGACGCATGGCGCATTCGGATTTTGCACTACTTGTTCAGCGATTACCGGAGGAACGGAGGGGGCCGGTTGAAGCGGAGCAGGTGCCGGAGTTTGCTGATCTGCCGGCGTCTCGTCCTTTTGTACGCCGGAAGCCAGCGGCGCCTGGGACCTTTGCGATTGCTGACAGTACAGCGGGGCAGGGGCACCGAGTGCTGCAAGCGCGAGAAGTACACCCAAAGCTAACTGCGTTCTACACAAACCGAGTTGCCGTATGCGGGACTGGGTCAGTCGGTACACGGTCGGTTTCGGAGCGAACATACACCCTCGGGGTTGTACGCGCAACGTCCTGTGTAATCTTGCGATAAAACGGGGATGAGCGTGTGATACTCAGGCAAATTCGGAAGGCGAATCAAGTGTTAACCAACGCGAAATTAATGGCGTTCGTGGCGGTGAGATCTACGGCTCGCGCGAGTGATGCTGCTGCGAGCATGAGACAGAAGAAGTAGAGGACGCAAAGGAGCATTGAAGCGGGGAAAAACGGGCTGTGCCGAGACCCGCGTTCCGAGAACCGATGGTGACGACGGATGCCCGCCGAGAATCTGAGCCTCCGCGGCAAACCTCCCTTCCATAACCGCCACGTAAAACCGCAACGCGTTCGGGCGAATTCAGGATTTCATTAAGTGGATGGAGCCGTCGCCGGAGGTGATCTTCAGTTCGGCGCCACCGCCATTAAGATTGCCGCGAACGTGCGTGTGTTCGAGAGCCCCTTCGACCGTTACCGGCACGTCGAGAGTGATGCTGCCATCGCCCGTTTTCAAATCAACATAAGCGCGAAGATCCTGTGGGACGTGAAGATCGATGGAGCCATCTCCGGAATGCAGAGACCAGGGCGAAGACATCTTCGACCCGGCGCTGGCAGAAGCATCAACGCTGCCGTCACCAGTGTTTATCGTGAGCCCATCGAAGCGGCCAGCGATGCGGATGCCGCCATCGCCGCTGTCGGCAGTGAGAGTCCCGTCGAGAGTGCGAGCGTCGATGCTGCCGTCACCAGTGTGGAGAGACACGTCGCCGTGGACGCTGTCCGCATGGATGGAGCCGTCGCCGGTTCGGATCTGGATACGACCGGTGACCGTCTGGATCTGAACGCTGCCATCACCGGTGTTGGCTTCGAGGTCCAGTTCGCGCGGAACCGTGAGTTGAACATGGACGGCATGGTGCATGCCGCCGAAGAAGTTCATGTTCATGTGGGGCGTTTTAACAGTGATGACGACGTGGTCGCCGGATTGGTTTTCCTCGATGCGAACGTCGTTCGGACCAATCTTGTAGCCTTCCGTGGTGACGTGGGCGACGATCTGCTTCTGATCGGACGAGGCGATGTTGACGTCGCCATCGTCAGTGTGAACCTGCAAGTCCGCGTGGCTGGAAATCGAGTACGTTTTCGACCAGTCATCGGCGTGCGATGCGGCGGCGGACAACGCGAAAGCTGTGGAAATCGCGAGAATGGCTCCCAGGGTATGGCGAGTGGTTCCGATCATGATGCGCCTCCAGTTGGAGAAGTGCGTTCAGCGTAGGATACGGAGATAGTGGTCCAAATGTTCCCTGAATTCAAGCAAGCGATTAGTCGCGGACCAGCGGCGGAAGGTCGAGGCCGGGGATGCTGTCCTGGGATTGGAGCAGATAGTCGGCCGTTGCGTCGCGGAGGTCGACGCCCATAACGACGAGGCCAGAGGCGAAGGCGCGTTCGCAGCGCTGGCGAAAATCGGATTGAATGCGAATGGCTGCGTCGGCGTCGTTTGATTTGATCTCGCCTATGTTTCGCGGAAGGGAAATGCGATCGGCGATTTTACGGTGGGGAAGAGGACGACCTTCGACAATGCATTTCACACGTTCCGAATCGAGCCACCATTCAGGAACGAAACGGTCCGTGGGAATGCCCGAATGCAGCGGGCTCGCCGTGATGCCATAGCAATTTGGAATATAGCGGCGCACGATGATGCCGAGGCGCTCGATATTGAAATACGCGTTCTTAATTTCGAGCGGGTCGTACGTCCATTCAACGAGCGGGATGCTGCGCTTCAGGGCGTCCTCGCGTTGGAAAAGCTTGAGCCGCCGACCAACACCGTGATTGCGGTAGCTATCGAGAACGGCCGTCATGTGGGAATGGAGAAACGGCGTGTAGTTGCCATGCGTGGTCGTCTGGCCTGAATGCGGACCGAATCTCCGTACGCCGACGACCGCGAGCGTGAAACCGATCATTTCCGCGCCATCGTAGGCCGCGAACACTTGACCGCCCGTGTGATGCGCGACGATGAAAATACCGTTGGGAACGGAGATTTCCATCCCCCAAGTGGCGTGTTCGACGCGCACACAATCGTCGTAGTCGGAAATGGCATTGCAGTGGCGGATCGTGATCTGTGGCGAGGCGGAAGCGTTCGTCATGGGCCGAGAGAAGGATTAGGATACGGGAGTTTTTGCTGGCGGCAAAGAGATTCCGGCCCGACGGTTCGACGGTTGCGCTGTGCGCCTATCACGTTGCGAGAAAGGCCTCAGGTCGTTCGCAAAAGGTGCGAACGACCCTTCCTGCATCAGGGCAGGCCTAGGCTACATGAGGCCGTCAGTTTGCCGAAGGCTTCTCGACCTTGTCGATAACCATCACGTCGGTCGGTCCCTTCGTTGAATTGATCTTCAATCCGATCTGTTGCTGGATCGCGGTGAAGAGGTCGGGTGGCGCATCGGCATTTTCCGTGGCCGGAGCTTTAATCCCGCCGAAGGTTTCGAACTGCCCCTGGTCAGGCGTCCACTTCAATTCGAAATCGAACCGCCCTGATAGCCCGGTGTGGTCGACGACCGGCTTATCGAGAACGGCGCTCTGCATAAGACCGGCAAAATCAGCCAGCGTTGCGTTGCGTACCATGAGGTCGGCGGGATTGATGTTGCGAAAAAAAAGGCCGGGAAGATTACCTTGCACAGCGGTTGGAGTGAGTTTCTGACCATCTTTCCCCACGACAATCTCGTAAACGGAAAGCACCCGCGTATCTTTGTGGAAAGTAAGCTGGAAACGGCTTACGAGGAGCTTCCGCATCATCGTTTTCATCTGATCGGGATTTGGTATGCCCTCGGCATCGGGCTGGCCCGTGATGTCGAATTTATCTTTGTCGAACCAGTCCGGTGCGTTGATCAACTGCTTCGGCTGCATGCTGTAAGCAAAGCCGATCAGGTCGTTCATTGTCGTGCCTTTCGTCAGAACTTGGCGGCCGCCCGACGTCACGGTAAACAGTTTTCCCGGCTGCCCCGGAGGGGTCAGCTTAATTGTGGCTACCTCGAAGGATGGATCCGTGGCTGTCATCGGCTTTGGCGGCGCCGGGATGGCCCATGCGGTATCCGCAGTGGCACGACCCAGAGCGAGGTCGCTGGTGTTTGGCCCTTGTGTCCATTTGCCGTTGATCGTGCTGCCGTCGGCGCTCAGCGTTCCTTCGAATGAACCATTTATCACGTTTACGGCATACTTTACCGTAGAGCCGTCAACGGAAACCGAACTGGCGGTGATTGGTTGGCCGCCCTGGTCGATGCTGTACATCACGGCCCCGAGCTTGCCGTCCGGTGCTTTGGAGATCTTCAGGACGAGGCGCAGGTCACGACCGGGCCCGTGCAACGTGCCTTGCCACTGGCCGCTGATGTCCTGCGATTGGGCCATGGCGGCGCTCCCGGTGAACAGTGCGACGGCAAGAACGAATATAACGAGCATCAGTTGTTTCATATCGACCTCCAGTACGGCAAACGACACAGAACGCGATTCGGCAGCGTAGCCTTTTCAGAATTGCAGAACCTTGATTTAGAAGTGTGGCACGTGAATCGTACGCTTACCCGATATCAACGGCAAGAAATATGGCCCGCAGGGCCTGCCTGCGTCGGTGTCTTGTGATGGGGCTCAGGCGGGTGCTAAACTGATTTGCAGACGAAAACTAGCATTTCTGCGGAATTTACATCGAGTCGAGGGGAATCCGTGGCTGAACCGAAGGATGAAGGCTTCAAGGTAGTCGATCGCCGGCTTTTTACGGAGCAGGGCGAGTTGCGCCAAGATGCGGTAGAGCAGGAGCGGCGCGAAGAGGAAGCGGCGACGAAAAAGGCGGCTGAACGCGCGAAGTCTGCGCCTGCGAAGGGCGGAGACGGCGCGGAGGTGGGCGGGGCATCCGAAGAAGCAGAGGAGGCTGACGCGATTCCTCCTTCGCGCAGCTTCCAATTGATGATCGACTTTCTTACGCGAAATGCGGCGGCGATGCTTGGAGGGATGGCCGATCCGCGCACGGGCCAGCCGTTCGTCGATATTGAGGGCGCGCGCGAGATGATCGATATGCTCGACGTGCTGCGCGAAAAGACCAAAGGCAACCTCGCGAAAGCCGATTCGGATCTGCTAGTGGAGGTGCTCGGGAGCCTCAAGCTGAGTTTTATGGAGATTTCGAAGGCTGCCGCCGATGCGATGGCGAAGAAAAAGATGAAGACCGGCGGGTGACGCGGGTTGGCAAAAGGCAAGAGAGGTCCTTCGGCCGCTCTTTGCGGCCCTCAGAATGACGAAAGTTTTTAATTAGTGCTGATTAACCTTCCTGTGAGTTCATGTCGGCGATTCAACTGACAATATTGGGATCGGGAACGTCGATGGGCGTGCCGACGCTCGGCTGCCACTG
>JBOGMU010000175.1:0-4256 GCA_050746865.1 Candidatus Acidiferrales bacterium | reverse complement strand
CCGGACTCGTTGTTGAATTTGCGATCAGCCGCTTGCATACGTTAGGCGTCGCCGCGGGGCTGCTTTTTATGCTTGCTGCGGCCGTTCTAGCGGCCACATCGCAAGCCATCGCCAAGCGGTTGATGCTGCCCGCCGCGGGCGTCACGCTGATGATCGTGCTGACGATGATCTCGCAGCACTTCGTGATCCGGCCCATGGCCGAACTGCGCCGCGAGATGATCTCGGTTGCGGCCACGCCTTCCACAAATCCTCTTCGCATTCGATTCGACCGCCTGCACAGTGCTTCGGTCGACCTTGAAGGAGCCGTCCTGCTGATCGGATTCGCCTCGCTCTTTCTAACTGTCCGCGGCGAACCGTAACTTCAATTTCGCAGCGCCGCGTTCAAGCCTCAAATGTAGAGCCGCGGCCTTCAGCGCGGCATTTGCACTCCCTCCTCGCTGTGGCCCATCACACCTGGCCGTTCGAATTATTTTCTGGTTCGAATTTTGCGTGCCGGACGCTTCATCGAAATGCCCTTTTTGACAATAATCCGCTTCTTCTTTGCGGAAGCTTTTTTCACCTTGCGCGCGCCCTTGCCCGCCACTTCAACGGCGCGCCACATATACCAGCTCGCGACGGTTCGATAAGGACGCCAGCGTTCGCCGAATTTTGCTAATTCCTTGGGTTTAGGGATTTTTCGTTTGCCATAAAGCAGCGCGAAGCCCTTTTGCACGCCGTAATCGTGGATCGGAAGCACATCCGGACGCCCGAGCCGAAAGATCAGAAACATCTCCACGGTCCATGCGCCAATGCCGCGGACCGAATCCAGGCGAGCGACGAGTTCTTCGTCGGACATTTTGTGCGCTTCTTCAAGCGTAGGAACGATGCCGTCAATCGTTTTCTGCGCAAGATCGCGTACGGCAGCGATTTTGGCGAAGGAGAGCCCCGCTTCGCGCAGAGCTTCGGGCGAAGCCGCCAGTATCTGCTGCGGCGTCGGTGGGCGTCCGTCTGAGCCGAGAGCCTTGATGCGCGCAAAGATGGTGCGCGCCGCCTTGCCGGAAATGCTCTGGTAAGCGATTGCTTCGAGCAATGCTTCGTAAGGCGATTCGAGCTCGTCAATGTTCAGGTGAAAATCGCGCGCCTTGCCCACAAGCTGCGCCAGCCGCGCATCGTCCTTCGTGAGATGCGCAATCGCCGCGCGGTGATCGAATTGCCAGAGTTGTTTAGCCGATTCATTGGACATGGCGAGCAAAAAGGATAACGTGGAATGATGCAAGGAGGCAAAGAGGCAGGGAAGCAAGGAGGATCGGAAGCGTGAGTTTGCACGAACTAGTTGAGAGCGAAGGTTACGCAATTATTCCCGATGTAATATGCGCCGATAGATTGGCGGTCATGGCGGACAACTTTGCGCACGCGGCAGAAAAGCGTACACGAGCTGGGATTCGGCACGCGATGGCATTTGAATCGGTCCGGCAAATCGCGCGAGATCCAAGAGTTCTCGACATTGCGCAGGAAATTCTAGGCCATCCTGCGATTCCATTTCGAGCGACGCTGCCTTTTGTGGCGAGCTAAAGTGGGCGGGCGGCAGGCCAGTCGTCCTCAACCACTCGGTCAAATTTCGACAAATCGAGCGATCGCCCTCGTGGAGAATCGTTTTCAACGCATCGGCTCTATTAGCAACACCCCCGCAGGCCGCGAGTTCGAAGAGGCGACCTGTCTCCTTTTCGAAGAGACGTGTAACCCGCTATATCAGGGCTCAAGGACATTTGCTCGGGCCCGGAGTCGAAATGTGGGAATTCGACCTTGGGCATAACGGCTGGCGAGCGAATATTTTAATTCTGTTCTCAACCGGTCATAACAGCGAAAGAGTGCCGTTTGTAAGCCTGCGCGGGCGGTCGGTGCTGCGGATCAGGGCCCATCCGAGCCGCCAGTCAAGGCGGAGCCACTTGTGTCCCCATAAAACGATGGCGAGCCGGAATAGTCCGAATATGCATCCTCATAAAGCGAATAGTTTGTCGACGCGCCGGTTGTTCGTGCCGTCAAGTAGATGGTTGTGCCGGAAACAGACGCCGACACGTAGGGATTGCAGGAATTAATCGCACTAGCCAAGCCTGAGGCGACGGTATAATCATCGTCGTTCTGGCCGTAACTCACCCAGCACCATGCGCCGTTCACGATCACGTCGACGCCCCCGGTATCGTAGGTCCAATAGGGGGGATTGTAACTGGTGCAGTCACCGTATAAGCTTATGTCGTAATAGTACTGTGCGCAGGGGTCGTACCAAATATTCTGCTCGGCTCCCGTGATCGTTACGGACCCCGTACCGGGCGTCCCTGTCATTATCGAGACCCCGACGGTACCGACATATTCCCAAGACCCGCCGGATCCAGCGTTATTGACGATCCCCACATATGTACCAGCTGGTAACTGAGAGATATCTCCGACTGGTCCCGAAATGCTTGTACCGTCCTGACTGACTGAAGTCGCGTTCTCTTCATCGACCAGCGTTCCGTCCAGGCTGTAATACTGGACCATCGGCATGCCGTATGTCGAACTGAAACCGTGACCCGTGACTGTGGCATCCGAAGGGGGCGACGATTCCAGCAGGGGATTAGGATTGAACGAGAAGACCCCCCCCTTCGATTATCTCCACTATCGTGCAGATTACATCCTCAACCGCGCCTGGTGCCGAAGGCGTTGCTGTTAGCGAATCCCCTTCGCAAGCGTTTGCATCCCCAATCGAATGCTCCCAAATAAGCTTCCAAGTCGCTGGTACACGTGCGCCCACGAGGGGTGCCAGCGATAAATCATTTGTGGTCACGTCGAACGGCGACGCGTCTCCTTGCGGATTAGGGCCGTCGCTTTTCCATGCGCCACTTATCTCGGTTTTGGGGGCAAGTGAAACCACTCCGTTCTCAATAAGAACGGTCTGTATGATCCACCCCCCGCCCGGTGTTGCCGGGGGCAGGCTAGGCGACGTCGAACCAGGGCAGCCAACCACTATCAGCGCGCACATCACTACAAACGCAAGGCGAGATCCCCGTGGGATCGCTCCTCCTATTGGACTCGAAGTTTCAATAGAGCTTCATTAAGAATCTGTTCGGTGTGTGTGTGGCCCAAGCCTTGCATACTGCGGTCTAGGAGGTCGTACATTTCCCGGCGCTTTGGACCAGCGGATGACCTTATGACTCGGGCACCAGTGCCAGCCGCCACTGGAGGGGCGTGCACCGCTTGGCCCCACTCCGTCGGAGTGACTTGAAATTCGGGGTTTAGGAACTTTTGATCGATCAGGCTAGCCGTCAAGTGCACCGCTTGCAGCGGCGACATGCTCGAATTTAACCGTCTCTCCTATCGCTGCCTCGGGCCTCGCCATGCCAGTTCCCATGAACTTCGGCTCGCTTAAGGCGAGCCTCATCCGAAGCGACCGAACCTGAGACAAGCTGGTGAGGGCATATTCTGGAGCCCCCAAACTCTGAGCTACGCTGTTTATAAGATCAACGATATCCTGCTCTTCGACTGCCGGTGAGGTGCCCGCCGCGTAGCTCATCTCAGCTTTGGTTATCCGCTCCTTGAGCATCTCTTCGACAGCCTCTGGCATCCTGTGGTACGCGTGAGGAAACTCGAATACCGCATCGACCAGGGCGCGGGTGGACACGGGATCGCCCGCTTTGCGCTCCGCCGCTCTGTGTTCAATTAGCGCGTGACGAGTATATGCCACTGTCGTATCGCCCCCCTTCTGACGGCCTGCGCCCGCACTTCTCCCCGGCGCCACTGCAAGGGTCAACGCAACTCCAAAGGTGACCAGCACCAGCCATCCAGTTCCTCGTCCCATCTCTACCTCCACGATACCAATTTGGAAGGATGCCCCCCTAAACCTAGGCGAGCTGGATTCAATCCGTGGCCTTCGCTGAGCGCATCCGGGCGCAACAGCGACGAGAACGCTCTCGGCGAGAGATCCGCCGACCTGAGATTAATATACTTAAATGGTCGTTTAATGTGATGTTGGTTACTTAACCACTGCTTATACATTTGATGTAGGAAGCGCAATCGGGTAAATCCTGTATGTGTGCGGGCCTCCACAGGAAAACGGCGGCGATTCTTCTACGGGAGAAGGCAAAAGACAGGAACTGATTGGCCACTCGTCGCCGCATTTACGGCCGCTCCCTCACCCCGAGTACTATGTCCGTACTTTCCACAATAGAAATCGGATTTTTCGCGTGCTACCATCGGCCGTTTTTGAAACTGAGCTTCCGCGTTGGGGAGCCGGTTCCAAAATG
>JBOGMU010000174.1:0-3583 GCA_050746865.1 Candidatus Acidiferrales bacterium | reverse complement strand
GCTCTATACTTTGAACTTCTTGGATGCCTACCTGAAACATGACGCGTCGGCGAAGGCGCTTCTTGCAATGACCCCGGCTGAGAATGGGGTTCCAAAGCACTTTATGGACGTAAGGTTTCGTGCCGCGCAGAAACCATCTTTACCCGCTGCCGGCCAACCAGCCCGATAGCCGAATTTCGAAAGCCATCTAAGGCTTAGCGAACCGCACGCTGCCTAAGCTGCCCAGCGAACTAGTTTCAAAGTGAAGGGCAGGACTAAACAATTCGGATGGTTGCAAGCCCCCGCAACCAATCCATAAGCTATTTTGATTTCAATAGCTTCTCAACACCGCAACCATCCGAATTGTTGTACTGCACCATTGACTAATTGCTGTCAGCCAGTACCCGCCTAATCTCTAAGCCGATCTCCAGTAGCTTTGTGCTGTCCGAGTTGTCCAGCAACACAATCAGTTCCTTGTGCTGAAGAATTCGCTGGATGAGTGATTGAAATCCGAAAATCGCGCCCCCGTGCATCGGAATGGATTCCCCGGCGTATGGCGAACCAGCCTTTGGTATTAGCATCACCCAACCGTAGCCGTAGTCCTCCAAGTTTGGCTTGAAGAGCAGATCGCGCAATCTTGCTGGCAGCAAGCGCTCGCTATAAAGCGCCTGATCCCACAAATAGAGGTCCCCAACGGTGGAATACAGGGCGCCTGCGGCAAATGGAATGGACATGTCGTAGTAGCGGGCGTTTTGGAAGCCGGAGTGGGATCGTTCATACCCAGCGGCGCGATGAGCAATCAGCGTCTCGGAGTGCGCGTAGCCGGAGTCTTTCATTCCGAGCGGACCCAAGATTCGTTCTTGCAGCAGGCTCTCATACGAGGTACGGGAAACTTGTTCCAGAATTGCTCCCAGCAGAAAATAGCCTGAGTTGCTGTATTCGAACTTCGTTCCTGGCTCAAATTGCAAATCGCCACTGCAATATTCGTGGACAAATTCCTGGACACCGTAGTGTCTGCGGCTAGCGGCACCGTCGAGAAAATGAGGGATACTCGTAAAATTCGGAATACCCGATGTGTGTGAGAGCAGTTCGCTGATCGTTACGCGGTTACCGGTGTCCCGGCGGTAGTCAGGCAGATAGTCTGAAATGTGTCCATCGAGCAGGACTTTTCCTTCGTTCACAAACTGCAAGATAAGCATCGCGGTGAACTGCTTGGTCATCGAGCCAATTTCAAACTTCGTTTGCAAGTCGTTCGCGATGTTCCATTCTCGATTCGCCAAGCCGAATCCGTGTTCATAAATGACTTTGCCCTGGCGCGCAACGAGAACTGTACCATTGAAATCCCCGGCGGCGTGCCTGGCTTGCATGGTTTGGGCGATTCGTAGGGCCACCGTCAACTCCGAATCTGCCCGCTGAGCGACAGCCAGAACTGGCAATAGCAGCCAAGCGATAACAAGGCAGGCTTTGGAAACTCTCATAACAGGAGACTCTCTTTCCACTTTGACAAAGACTAGCGAATCCGGTCGGCCCGATGCGAGAAGAGGTGACCTGCTCTCGCTAATTTAGACCAGTTACACTTGAGGATCTTCAGATCGGCGCGGTGGAAGAAGCGACGAAGGGAGATTCTGAGATGAAGAAGGGTCGATTCACGGAAGAGCAGATTATCGGCGTGCTGAAGCAACACGAAGCAGGCCGCAAAGTACCAGACTTGGCGCGTGAGATCGGGGTGAGCGCAGCGACGATCTACACCTGGAAATCCCGATTCGGCGGCCTGGAAGTGAGCGATGCCCAGAGGCTGAAGGGACTGGAGGATGAGAACCGGCGGCTGAAGCACCTGGTCGCCGACTTGAGCCTGGACAAAGAAGTTCTCAAAGCGGTGATCCAAAAAAACGGCTGGAGCTTGCGGGCATGAGGAAGGATGTGGCGTTCGCCTGCCAGCAGTTTGCGGTAAGCGAACGCCGGGCCTGCAAGCTGCTAGGGATGGATCGGCACAGTTATCGATACGAGCCGCGGGTGGACCGCAACGCGGAGCTGCGAGAAGCTCTGACCAACATCGCCAGGCAGAAGCCTCGGTACGGCTATCGGCGACTGCATGCGCTGCTGACGCGGCGCGATCATCCGGCCAGCGTGATGCGCATTTACAGGCTGTATCGAGCAGAAGGACTAGCTGTACGGCGGCTGAAACGGAAGCGACTCTCGCGCGTAGCGGTGGCGTCGCATCTGATGCGGAGCAATCAGGAATGGGCCCTGGATTTTGCCTGCGACACCCTAGCGACTGGTCGAGGCATTCGCGTTCTAGCGGTGGTGGATGCCTTCACAAGAGAAAACCTTTCCTTGGAAGTCGATACGAGTTTATCGAGTCGACGAGTGACGAGGTCGCTGGAAGAGGTGATCGCACGTCGAGGAAAGCCGGAAGCGATTCGCTGCAACAACGGGCCGGAACTGACCAGTCGGCACTTCCTGAGCTGGTGCGAAGAACACAAGATTCAACTGATCCATATCCAGCCGGGGCGGCCGATGCAGAACGGTCACGTGGAAAGTTTCAACGGTCGGTTGCGCGACGAGTGTTTGAACGCAAACTGGTTTCGAAATCTGACGGACGCTCGGGCGAAAATCGGCGCCTGGCGGGACGAGTACAACGGCGAACGGCCGCATAGCAGTCTGGGCTACCGGACGCCGAATGAGTTCGCGGAGATCTTGAAATCCTCAGTTATGACTGGTTGAAAAAAGCGAGGCAGGTCACTGCCCCGCCACGTTCAAACGCTGAAATTACTTCAACCGTTAGCGGCCTGGGCTTCGGGGCTTGCGCGAATGTTTTGCTCATTGAGAACGTCCAATAGTTCGTGGGTTAGGGCTTGGATGTCGCGGACAGCGGGGTTACGACCTGACCATTCAAAAATGGTTTTCCCCATAGTTAAAGCTTCAGCATAGGCAATGCGCTGTTCGATTTCCGTCTCAAACGTGGGAATGCCGGCATCGGCGGACATGCTGCGCGTATCGCGTCCTAAAACTGTCGATCCTATTTTGCGGGAAACCACAAACCCACATTTGAGGGCTGGCTTAAGCTCTTGAGCTTCCATCAATTGGCGGACGGTCAAGTCAGAGGACCATCGGGACGCACCCCCCGGCTCTATCGGTACGACAACTAAATCAGACGCGACGATGCATGACCGTGAAACTGTCTCGGCCTGTGGGGGGCCGTCGATAATCGTAAAATCAAAGTCCGCCGCAAGCTTCAACGTATCCCGTGCCATATTCTCGCGGGCCATGCTGACGACCTGAAAAGGCGTTTCGGCACGCAAGCTTGCCCACGTCGAGGAGGTACCTTGCTTATCCGCGTCGATCAATAATACCTTTTGGTGCAGAAGCGCAAAGCAAGCAGCGACGTTAATTGAAAGCGTCGATTTGCCGACTCCGCCTTTCTGATTTAGGAACGAAATAATGAAAGACATGGACCCACATTGGTTGGTTCGTGGTGATCCACTTTAGTTGATTCGTGGTTTTGAGCAAACGTGAAAAAGAGGGTTTGTGTATAAGTGGGAATGTGGAATACCACATAACCACATACGAGCTAGCGGGCAATACCGGGCAATGATCCACGGCA